>JAKAZS010000001.1 GCA_021815785.1 bacterium | reverse complement strand
TTCTACTAATTCATTAAATTTATTAGCTTCAAATGTTGGTAACAATCAAACGTTAGAATTAAGCAACGCCAGTTCAATAGTTGTAAGTGGCTTAGTTCAAGCGGGCAGCGATAGTGGTAGTGGCGTAATTGACTTAAGCGTAAGCGGAACCACTTCTACAATTAACTCTTTGTCAGCCAATTACATTTTACAAGCTGGAACCTTAAATTTAGCTACAGCTGGTGGCAGTATTGGAGCTAATACAACCCCATTAGCTACAGATACGAATAATTTGACTGTAACAACTGGTGGAGTCAATGGTAGCGCTTATCTAAATGATATATCAGCCAATACAGTCGTACTTGGACCGGTTTTGATAGGTACAGGCAATAATGTATTTGCCTTAAGCGCTAATAATTCGGATACAACTGGAATTGTATTGGCAACCGGCACTCAGCTAACCGTACCCACTTTGGTATTAAGTTCAGTAGCTGGAAATCTTGGCACAAATTCAGCATTCTTAGATTTCAATGCTAATAATGTAACCTTAAGTGCTGGAAACGGTAATGTTTATGCCAATGATTCGGCTCTAGGAACCATAACCTTACAAAATTTCACTTTAGGTACTGCAACTTTAACTAACTTCGCTATTGGTGTATATGAATTAAACGCTAACAATTCGTTAGCTGCTGGAAATATTGCAAGTGCTGCTGGAGCAACTGTAACAGCTCAAAATGTAATTTTAAATTCTACTCTAGGTTCACTTGGTACAAGTCTTAATCCATTAAGCGTTAATACTGGTATTTTAAGCCTTAATTCTCTTCGGAATGTTTATGTATCCGATACTTCAACTAATACATTAGTATTAAATGCCTCAGCAGCTGGATCTGCTTATGTATTTAGCTTAAGTAATGCGGGTAGTATATTAGTGAATGGTTTAGTCACGGCTGGAACCGATAGTGGTAATGGAATTATTGATTTAAGTGCTGGTGGAAGTGGAACAATCACTCAATCTGTAAATACTGATACTCTTCAAGCTGGTAATGTTAATTTGTTAACTACTGGCGGTAATATTGGCTCCTTACAAAACAGTTTAAGTATTGATGCCAATACCATAAGTGCCAATACTGGAAGCACTGTAACAACTGCTAGCGCTTATTTAAATGATAGTTATTCTGGTAATACCAGTTTAAACGCCAGTGGTGTAGGCAGTGCTGGAACTTTAACAGTAACTGTAGCTAATGGCCTTGTTGTAAATGGTCTTGTTAGTGCTGGACTTGATAATGGAACTGGCATCATTAACTTAAATGCTAATGGAACAGGTAATATTACCCAGACTGTTAATACAGATGAATTAATTGCTGGTAATATTAATTTAGTGACAGCTGGCGGTAATGTTGGAATTATAAACAATTACATCACCCTTGATGGTAACAATGTTGGCGTCAATACTGGTGGAGTTACCGGAAATTTATTTATTTATGATTTAAGTGCCAATAATATTATATTGACACAAGCTAGTACAGGAGTCGCTAGTGGTGATGTGTTTGGCTTTGCTGGAACTAATTCGAGTACGACTAGCTTATTAACTGGTAATTCTGTTGTAATTACTGCACCTCAGGTAATTATTGTTTCAGTAAATGGTAATATAGGAACAAGCTCAAACTTATTTGATATAAACTCTAATTTGGTAACTTTAAATGCTACGTCTAACAGTGTTTATGCTAATGATTTAGCTAGTGGTAATATTGTATTAACAACTTTAACAGCTCAAGGCAATCAGGTTGGTAATGCTTCAGCTGGGGTTTATGAATTAAATGCTAATAATGTATCGTTAGCTGGTAATATCCTAACAACTAATGCTTCTAATATAGTTGCACCAAGTATTATTTTAACATCAGTACTGGGTTCAATTGGTTCAAGTATTAATCTGGTTAATGTTAATACTAATCAATTGACTCAACCTAGCAGTAATTTAACGTTAACTAGTGCTCAAGGAGCCTATGTTGTTGATACTTCAACAAATTTACTTAATCTACAGGCTTCCAATGTTGGTAATAACCAAACATTATCATTAAGCAACACCAATTCAATTGTTGTTGCTGGACTTGTTACAGCTGGCAAAGATAATGGCACTGGCGTGATTAACCTATCGGCTAGTGCAACGGGAACTTTATCTACGCTAGGTGCCGGTGATAATTTGCAGGCTGGAGTCGTAAATTTAAATACTAGCGGTGGAAATATTGGTTTTACTGGAACTAATTTAGCGATCGACGCCAATTCAATTTCAGTTAATACTGGTTATACTGTTACCAGTTCTAGCGCCTACGTAAATGACATTTATACAGGTAGCTTAAATCTAAATACTAGTAATGTTGGTAATGCTGGTGTATTAACGGTAAACGCCGCTAGCTCAATATTAGTAAATGGAGTCGTTATGGCAGGCAATGGAACAGGATCCGGAACTATTAATTTATTAGCCCAAAATGGTGGCAGTATTATGCAAGCTGCAATAACTGATACCCTTCAAGGCGGAACCTTGAATTTAACTACTACTGGCGGCAATATTGGATCCAGTACGGCTAATTTAGCTGTATCAGCTAATACTTTAAGTGTGAACACTGGAATAATATTAAGCTTAGCCAGTGCCTATATCAATAATAATTACAGCGGATTGTTGACTTTAAATGCTAGTACCGTTGGTACAAGTGGCACCTTAAACATAAATACACAAGGTAGTGTTGTTGTTAATGGTTTGCTTACAGCTGGAGCCGACGCTGGAGTGGGTACGATTAATTTGACTACTGGTTTAGGTGGATCGATTACAACTGCGGCTAATACTGATATTCTTCAAGCTGGCAATATAAATATTGTCACTGATGGTGGTAGCCTTGGGGTCTCAGCAATTAATCCACTTTATATTGATACCGCAGCTATTAATGTTAACTTAGGTACAAGTAATAAATTTGCTAGCGCCTTTTTAAGTGACAGTTATAATGGGGTAGTAAATATTGGCGGTGGCAGTGGTGGTAATGTTTCAGTTGGTTCTAATGGCATATTTAGTTTGGTAATGACTAATCCAATTGGTGGTGGAATTTATATTACATCATCAATAAGTGTTGGTACTGATAGTGGAAATGGCATTATTAACTTAAGTGCTAGTGGCACAGGTGCAATTACCGAGGCTAGTGGACAGACCTTAACCGCAGGATTTATTAATTTAGTAACTCAAAATCAAAATATTGGTGCTATTTATACACCCCTTAATGTTGATACACAAAATCTTACCTTAAATAATACTTATACCGGTTCAGCTAATAATGCTTTAGCAAATGTTACTGATATTGCTGGTAGTGTTAATTTAGGAGCTAGTTCAGTTGGCTCAACCTTAACTTTAGTTTCAAGTGGATCGATAACAACTACTGGATTTGTTAGTGCGTCGGCGATTAATTTAACTGCTAATAATAATGGGAATATTACCTTTGACTCAACTGTGGGAAATGCTAATACTTTCCAGAATATTACGGCTAACGGTACTGGTTATATCTTAACTGGCACTGGTGGTTTAGTTGTTGGTAATACTTTAACTATGCAAACCGCTAATGGTGAAATTGGTTTTGGTGTTGGTGGAAATCAGCCATTATATACTCAGGCAAGTAATATTATATTTAATGCTGGATTGTCAGTTGGTATAAATAATACTAGCGCTACCTTAAACCTAGGTACTTCTAATTCCGGAGCTAATGTTTATGTTGAAACTAGCGGTACTATGACTGCCGGTGGTACAATAACAGCCCCTGTGCTTGGTTTGTATTCATTTGGTGGTAGTACTGGTATTGGTTCTGCTAATTCATACATTCAGGTCAATGCCCATAATTTAGGATTACAAAGCTATGGTAATGGATCGAGTATTTATGTAAATGATAATTTTACTGGTAATACTGTAATGCAACAAAGTCAAGCTTCCAGTACGCTTGCGGTAAATGTAGCTGGTAGCCTTACTATTTACGCTCAAATTAATCAAGGTGGAGTTGTTACTCCAGGAATTATTGGCGGTCAGGTTGTAGCTTTAGCCTCTGGTGGTGGTTTTGGTATATATAACGATGGGTTAATTCAAGCTAGTAATTTTGCCTTCTTAACAGCTTCGCAAACTGGATATATTGCCGAACCCGGTACTGGTGCTAATATGGTTGCTCCTAATTTGGCTTTAGTAAGTGGTGGTGGAACTATTGGGGCTGGCGGAACCTTAATGGTGAATAGTGGAATGATTGCTGTTTCAACTCAAGGTTTAGGTGGCATTAATGTTACTGACAATGCTACAACTACTCAAATTGTCGGAGCTCAAGCTGGTGGAAATATAGTGTTTAATACTGGCAATTTAAATGTTTTAGGTAACATTGCAACAGGGGCTGGAGTTGGCGCCAGTGGTGGTAGCATTTACTTTAGCGGTAATGGTTTTATGAATATTGGAACTACTTCGGCTATCGGTTTAATAGCTAACAATGGCTCAGTCTCTGTTACTAATAATAATCTAACTAGTGGGTCGATTTATATAGCCAATGGCAGTAATATATTAGGTAGTTCGTTTACGCCTAATGTTGGTTACGTTACTATAAGTATAGGGCCAGCTAATGCTATTAATACTACTAACCCGAATCCAAGTTTAATCACAGTTATTGCTAATGGAGCGAATGTGTTCTTTGGTAATAATGGTATAAGAGCGTCTGCTGGTGGAAACGTGCTTAACGCAGCTGGTCGAAATATTATATTTAATACTGGAAATCTAGGGGCTAGTGCCATAACGTTACAAGGTAATGTGAAAATAACAGCTGATCCTCCAGTAGTTAATTCGGGAATTGCGGTTATTCAAAATAATCTGTCGGCATTTGGAGTTTATAACGAAAATTCGGCTGCTAATAATCAAGCTAATAGCAATCAAAGTGTAGCTAATGTGTTAGATAATAATCAAGCTGGTTTAAATACTAATTTTAATGCCCAAGTTAAGCAACAAAGCATGGATACAAAATATCTGACCACTAATAGTGATGAAAATAACGCAATTATTGAAAATACATCACTTATAATGCCAATTGCTTATAATCATGAAGTTGCCGGATTAAGTATCAAGAATACAAGTCAAGCATGTGGACTAACCTTTAATGGTAGTAATAATGAAAGAGCGACACTTGGTCAGGGTAGTAGCGTCATAAGTGCTAGCCATGATATGGTAGTTACCTTAGGAGTAATTAAACCAGTTAAATTAAGCTTGAAACGTGGAGCTATTGTATTAGCTATAGCTAATGGTTCAATTGTAAGTGTTTATAATTTACATGATAATGCTAAAGATAGTGTCGTTGTATATGTAAAAGGAATTAAACCAATTTCCTTGGCTCCCGGAAGACATTTATCCTTAGCTTGCGCCAGCCAATCAGTTGACTTTGCTTTTATTAATCAGGTTAGTAAAATTGGTTATCGCAATGTCAATGCCCGTAATAGTAATGGAAGATCAACATATCTATCTGATTTTTCGATACCTAGTGCTATTAGTGCTATTAAACCATTAAAAGCCATGTTTAGAAGTAATGATAAGCAAATAAAAGCTATTGCCAATCAATTACTGAAAACCAGTTGCGTGGTAACTCAAAGTACAAGTGGAGCTGGTGTTTACGAACAAGTAACTAAACCAAAATATACAGCAATGAAGTAAGTTAAAATATATTTGGCTAATAAAATAAATCTTTAAAGGCTAATATAAAAAATAAAGCAGTGATATTTTACACTGCTTTATTTTTTTAGATAATAATTGATTGTGTTAATTAGTTTCTGCAAAAAGGTCAAGGAGAATTTTAATATATAATTGATATTGGTTTTAGCAATGATAAAAATATTTACATATTTATTTCAAATTGTCTTTATTTGTTTTTATGGCCAATTTTCGTTTAGGAGATTCTTGAGAATAATTGTTGATCAACGATAATTAAAAAATTCCTTAACTTTGGGTCTTATAATAGGTTTAATCGCCAGCATAATTGGGACGGCAGTAACAATTTCGGTTCCTTATATCGAGAGATTCATAGATAATTTGCTAGGTAGAACACTTGCTATGTTTGGTATTTCTTTATTTACAGTAGGCTTTTTTCTGCAAAGTTTGATTTATGGTGCTAAGGCTCGTCAGTTCAATAACGCAGTTGCTTTAAAACAATACCTTGATTTAAAACTAGATCATAAAAAGGAATAAAACCTTTTATTTTACTATTTAATCGGTAAAAACAATATTTAATTTTAACTTATGTAATCTCTATGCTAGAATTAATACTTATGTGTCCTTACTATTAGAACAATTGGTTAAAACTATAAACATTTTACCTGGCCAAAAACGTTTTTGACCTAAACTAATTCGTTATACTTTATTTCTTAACTTGATATTAATGTAACTGTTAATTAGTTCCGTATTAAAATCTTCAATTGAACTGTCTAAGACTAGGCATTTTGATTTTTTTAAATTACTTAAGGCTAAGCGACGATCATTTAACATATTTATACAAGTAGCCCGCTTAAATATGCTGTTGAGGTCTTGTGGAATTGATTTATAGTTAGGTTTCGCTATAGTCATTATTTCTTTGTCGTAAATGGTTGCTACAAAACTTAAATGTTTATGATTAATAATCTGAATACATTTAAGCAGGCAGTTTGAGCTTATTTCATCGGTTATATCTGTTAGAATAACAATTAAACTTCTTTCTTTTAAATATTTAGTAAAATATAAAAGTGCCGTAATATAATCAGCCTCATTGCTTATAGCATTTATACTGGCACAGGCTTCAATTATTGTATTAATATAATTTGAATCCCGTTTTGGTTTTAAATAGAGTAAAGGTTTATCGGCGAAAATTCCAATGCCGACATTATCTTTATGAAGTAGGCCGGTTAAGGCTAATCCAAAAGCAGCATTTAATGCGTGATCATATTTGGTCATACCTTTAAGATGGCTGTTCATAATTCTGCTGGCATCAACAAGAATTAATAAATTCTGTTCATTTTCTTTCGTATATGTTTTTACAATTGGTTTATCATATCTGGCCGTAGCTTTCCAATCGATATAGCGTAATGGATCTCCTTTGGCATATTCTTTTAATGAGCTAAAATTTGTGCTAAGACCGCTTCGATTCTGTTTTAATTCGCCAATCGCTGTACTTTTTGTAATTTTAATTAAAATATTATTTAGCTGTGATTTTACAAATAAGGCAACGACTTCTTGATGAGCATTAACATTAACCTGTTTATAGAATAGACCAAAATAGCTTAAGTATCGGTAAGAGATTGAAGTGAAATTATATTTTATGCGCTTATGAGGAATTAGATTATAAATATATTCAGCATTGGCTAGTGGTGGAATTTTAATATTTTTTTCTAAGGTATCGCAAGTCATAAAATCTGGATAATTATCTTTGACTATTAATAAAACACTATAATAATTATTATTACTGATAATAATTTTGACTGGATTATTCTGTTGTAATGAAAGCCTGGAATCACAAACCCTGGATATAGTTATTAATTTATGAGCCTTAGTTTTTATGACATCAACAATTAAATAAATAAATAAGCAGAAATTATATAAGTAAAATAATAACGTACAAATTTCATATTTATATCCAAGTATTGCTAGGATTAATGGTAGTATTAGTAAAATCAGTAATTGCTTACTTAAAATCATGATTTTAACGAGGAACTTTTACTTGTTCTAGTAACAAGTTGATAATTTGACTGATTGTATTACCTTCGAGTTCTGATTCGGGATTTAAGATGAGACGATGTTCGAGAATTGGTTGAGCTACAAATTTCACATCATCAGGAGTAACAAAATCTCGACCTTGAATAAAAGCCGTAGTCTTAGCAGCTATCAGCCAGTTTAAGGTAGCTCTTGGGCTAGCACCAAGAAATACGCTAGATGAGTTACGAGAAACATTTGATAATTTAACGAGGTATTCATAAATGGTATCATCAATGGTGATTTTGGTTAATTCTTGTCTTAGTTCAAGAATCTCATCAATTGATATTACCGGTTCAATATTTTGAATCAGTTTTTTTTGGCGTGAATTTTGCCATAGTTTTAGCATAGCTATTTCATTTAATTCATCAGGATAATTAAAATTCAACTTAAACATAAAGCGGTCTAATTGGGCTTCTGGTAAAGGGTAGGTCCCTTCAAATTCTATTGAATTTTGGGTGGCAATTACCATGAAAAATTCAGATAAAGGTTGAGTTTGACCATCTATGGTTACCTGACGTTCTTCCATAGCTTCAAGAAGAGCTGACTGGGTCTTTGGTGGGGTACGATTGATTTCGTCAGCTAGAATTAAGTTCGAAAAAATAGGTCCTTGATGAATATGGAAGTTTTTCGTGTTAAAATCATACATACTGGTACCAGTAATATCGGATGGTAACATATCTGGAGTTAGCTGAATTCGTTTAAATGGTGCATTTAAGAGTCTAGCTAATACTTTAACGAGTGAAGTTTTAGCGGTTCCAGGCACACCTTCTAAAAGAACATGACCACCTGCTATTAAGGATATTGTTATAAAGTCAATGATTTTATCCTGACCAAGAATATATTCATTAAGCTTATTTTGTAGATTGGAAATTTTGTTAAGATTTATTGAATTCATAGTTGATTGATAAAAAGACTTATTAAAATTTGATTATACATAAGATTAAACTATTTAACGCCTAAATTTAAAATGGTTTGATCTATTTTGTTTACGATTGTAATTAATTCTGTACTGGATAATTGGGTCGCTTCATTAATACTATTTAAATTATTTAATAAAGCTATTAATTCTTTGTTTTTTTGTATATTGCTGTCAAGTAATATTTCGTTTAGGGAAATATCATATTTAAGTTGAAAATGATTTCTAAGACTTATTAGAAAAGCTTTTAAAATAGTTTCATAAGCATAAAAATTTAGTTTTTTTGATTGTAAAAATAACGCCATGTTTTCCATGTATTCAGTCTGACTAAGAATTCTCTGATTAGCTATAGGACGAATTTTGCCGAAACGCTGCATCAGACTTAACATAATTATGAAAAACAAAAAAAATAATTGAATAGTGATAAGTTTATTATTTCCCTTAATTAGATAACTATAGACACTGTTGCTATTGTAAGTGGTATTTTGATTAAGTTCATAAAAGTATACAGGCTTGTTTATTTGTTTTATAATGTTTAGGATAAATTGAAAATTATCAAAGCAGCGGTTGTCAATTAAGGTCGTGTTGTTTATAAACGAGCTATCGTTAATAAGTATTAAACCACCTTGGTTAATTTTATAGACGCGAATAAAATCCCAGATAAAAGATTGAAATTGACTGTTAATGCGATTGCGCTCGTAAAACAATGAATAGGTCTCCAAAGATATGTTTTTTACATGTTTCCAAGCATCAGTGGATAATATTGAGTTAAAAGTTTTAATATCACTATCTTTAAGTTTGAAAGTTACAAAATGATTATCAATGTTCGTAAATTTATTTAATAAAGGTAAGTTATCTGGACAATTAAAATTTACTTTATATTTTACTAAACTATTTCTAACTTTAAGATTGAAGTTTTTATAGAATATTCGATACAAGTCGGCATTGCTAAAATCATCAAACCAGATTAAAACATTGCCATTTTTAATCCAGTTGATAAGAACTATAAGCTCAGTAGCATCTAGTTTATTCTTGTTTCCATAAAATATTAAAAGGCCATCAATTTTATTGATATCAGTCAGGCTTTGAGTCCAGATTTTTGGCTTTACATTAATTTCATTTAGAGCTTTATAAAATTCAGACAGTCCCGATAATTTAGTATTGTATATTGATGGATTTGGAGTTTCTTCAGGGATAAGTGCGTCCAAAGCTGAAAAATTTCGATATTTGACAAACAAAGACATTAAAATAACCATAAATAACAATAATGCAATGATTTTTATGGTATCTTTATTTTTCATTTGTAATACCAGTTTTTTGAATATAGTCTTTACAAAATTCGTATGAATCTTTAACTGTATAGTAATCTTCAATCTTAAGCTGATATTCACCAAAAAAAGCTTTCTCAAATGTTTTGGCAATAATCAGAAAATTTTCCTTTAGCTGTTGATGTTTAAACAGAGCTTTACCTATTTCATAATTAGTTTTATTGTAATCATATTTAATTATATTATTTTCAACCATTAAGGATAGGCACGCAAAATAGAGTGATTTTGTTGCTTCAGTGTAATTGTTTTCTTGAATAAAAACTTCTGATTTATTTTGCCAGTAAACTGAATTTATTAGACTGGTAATGTTTATATCACTTTGATTATTGCTGACAATGGATTTTTTTCGGTATTTTAGAATGGCTAGTAAATAATAAATAAATAAGCTGATAAAGCAAGTAATGATAGCTATAATTATAATTACTTGGATGTTAGAGCTATCTGAAAATTTGAAACTTGAGTAATTTGTTGCAAAAAATTCTGAAATTAATTTTTTGATATTATTGATAATAGATATTATTTCGGTAATTATTTTTTCATAATTAATATTTACAAGATTTTTTTTCTTGTAAATATTAGCTAATTTAAGTACTAAGTCATGATAGTCTTCCATTATCTTTATGCCTGTAAGTTATTATTTTGTTCAAGATTATATATAATATCAAAGCCTAAAAATTTCATTTTATAATTTAGGTAAAATAGACCATAGGTAATGTTTATAAAGGAATAAGAAAAAAACTGGAATGCAACTTCACAGAATTTATAGATAATAATTGTGGTAATGCCTTGATTTCGAATAAGTTCATGAAGTTGATGACCTCTTTCGAAAATAGAGATATTGATAATTGAAATGATAACACCTGGTAAATAAAAGGCGACTCCAATTGGAATTAATAATAGAGCCAGTGTGATATGTAATGCTATCATACTAACAAAGGCCAGTTTGATAAAATGAAATATTTTTTTTAAATTTTCTTTAAAATTGTAATCTTCGCATATAAGTACTATACTGCCAGTAATCATTAACGTCAAAATTATAAAGAAGCAAAACGAAACTATGAATATTGATCCAATCATAATACCAAGAACGATATTGGTGTAACTAGGATGATTTTTAGTTAGGAGCATCAATAGTATAGTTGTAATAATATAAAGTACTGTAAATAATATTAAAGCTATAAGCCATGCTAGATTATAAATTACAATATGCCATTGAATTATATTTATATGATTAATTGAGTCTTTTATTGAATTACTGAAACCTACTATTAATCTTGCTGTTGCGAGTTGTCTTACAAACCAGATCCAAAAACTTATAAAATATATGACAATGCTTATTAACGCTAAAATCGCAAAAACCAGATTATTCATAAAGTTTAAATGATCCAGCATTATATGATTTATTGAATACTGAATAACGACTTGGCTTATAAAGCAGAAAAGCGCTGGCCAAAGTGACACTGTTAAAATTATTTTCCAGTTATTAAGACATAATTCTAAAGCTTTATCAATAATTTCTAAATTACCAATAGGTCGATCAATCGGTAATTTAGTGAGCTGGTTTTGAATGATTGACATTTAATTGGTTATCGACAAATTAATTAACTTTTTTATTATAGTTTACTTCTTATTTTTTTTCTAATTTTTTCAAGATGTCAATATTCTCTAAAGCTGCATTAAAATGAGGTTTGATTTTTAAGGCCTGATTAAATGAATTACTTGCTTGTATGTAGTCTTTTTGCTTAAGATAAATTACCCCAAGATTATTATAAGCTTTATAATTATTAATATTAGCTTTAATGGCACATTTATATGCATTAATTGCTGATGGTAAGTTGTTTTCGTCTTGATAAATTAAGCCTAAATTATAATAAGTTTCAGATTGGTTTTTATCTATATCTAAAGCTTTTAAATATTCCTGTTTGGCTTTCTTATAGTTTTTCTGTTTATAAAACATTATGCCTAAGCTGTTATGAGCACTGGCAAAACCTAGATTTTTTTGGGCGGTTAGATTATTCGGAAGTAAATTATTGGCTAATTTAAACTGTTCAACCGATTCCTTGTCTTTTCCTAATTTGCTTAAAATAATACCTAAATTGTTATGAGCTT
The DNA here is from genome assembly GCA_021815785.1 of bacterium. GTDB lineage: Bacteria > Cyanobacteriota > Vampirovibrionia > Obscuribacterales > JAKAZS01 > JAKAZS01. The sequence goes on along the minus strand of JAKAZS010000001.1, from coordinate 60,187 downwards.
CAGGTAAATCAGGATTAATTTTTAGAGCTTGATTGTAATCTGCTAAAGCCTTATTGAAGTCACCCAATTTCTCCTGAATTTCACCGCGTAAAAAAAATGCGTCAGCTTGAATAGGATTTAATTCAAGCGATTTGTCAATATTAATTAACGCTGATTTGAGATTTTTGGATCTTGTATAGGAATAGGCAAGATTATAATAAACTAAAGCTTTAGTATTATCTAATTTAATAAACTCTTGATAAAAATGAATAGCCTCTTGATAATTTTCTGTCTTAAGGTAAAGATTTCCTAGGTTATTTAAAGCAAAATTATCTTTATGATTTTTGGTGTAAGCAGTTTTAAACGCTTTAATAGCTAGATCATATTGTTGCGACTCATCATACATTACTCCCAAGGCATCGAGAATTTTATGATCCTGATTAGGTGTATTAGCTAATAAATCAATTGCTTGGGTAACTTGGTGGTTTTTAACTAATTGACGTGCCTGAATAATAAGAGCATTGGTTTGGCTGGTTTCACTTGGGTTTTTAGCCAGGCACGATAAAGTTGAACTGCAGTGGAAAATAATCAAGATTAAACTTTGGTAAAATTTAGAAAAGCCCATATTATTTAGAAATTCCCTTTTGCTTAATTTTATTGTATATTGAATAATATTAATATATTGAAATGAAATTTAAAAATAATTATGACATCATTTGAAACTGAATTCTTAAATTGTTTAAATCCCAGCAATAAAAAAATTATTGGTAGCATTCCGATTACTAGTTTTTCGCAGATTGATGAGATATTCCAAAATGCCACTTTAGCTTTTAATTCTTTTAAAGATAACCATTTTAGTCTAAGACTGAATTATATCAAAGAATTTAAAACCATGCTCTTAAATTCTAGTGATGAAATTGTTGACCTTATTGCCAGTGAAATTGGTAAGCCTAGAACGGAAAGCTATCTGGCTGAAATTTCACCGTGTTTAGAGATGTGTGATTGGTTAATTAAAGGTGATAATTTACCTAAGGCTAAAACTTTTAAATTAACTAACCCCATACTCTGGTCGAAAAACAATCAAATTATTTTTGAGCCACTGGGTGTTATTGGCATTATTTCACCCTGGAATTATCCTTTTTCAATTCCGGTCATGGGTATTTTAATGGCTATTGCCTTAGGTAATGCCGTCATTTTAAAACCATCGGAAAAAGCATCTTTAATAGCTTTAAAAATTAGTGAATTATTTAAAGCTACTACTTTACCTGATAATGTATTAAATGTGGTTATTGGTGGCAGTGTAACTGGAGCTTATTTTAGTAAATTGCCATTAGCTAGACTGGTGTTTACTGGTTCACCAAATATTGGTAAAATAATTATGCAAAATGCTGCAAGCCAGCTGGTTCCAGTTTCCCTAGAATTAGGTGGCAAGGATCCTGCTATAGTTTTGGCTGATGCACCTATTGATCCAACCGCTCAAGGTATTGTCTGGGGTGGTTTCACCAATAGTGGTCAGGCTTGTGCTTCAATTGAAAGACTTTATCTTGTTAAAGGTAAGGATACCCAAAAATTAATTGATAAAATAGTTGAACTTACCCAAAAACTTAAAATTGGTGACACCACTCAATTCAACCAGAAAAATATTGATCTTGGTCCATTGATTGACTCTGAATCTTTATTAAGGGTTGATAGTTTGGTTCAGGATGCAGTAAATAAGGGTGCACAATTACTTGTTGGTGGTAAAACACGCGAGGATTTAGGTGGTTATTTTTATGAACCAACGGTTTTAATTAATGTTAATCATCAAATGAAAATTATGCAGGAAGAAATTTTTGGTCCAGTTTTACCAATTATGTTAGTCGATAATTTGAACGAAGCCATTGATTTAGCTAACGATTCGGATTTTGCTTTGTGTGCATCAATTTGGACGAAAAATACTCAGCAAGCAAAAAAGATTGCCAGTAAAGTTATAGCTGGTACTATAACTATTAATGATTGTTTGTTTGCCTTTGCCTGTCCACAAATGCCTTGGGGCGGGCTTAAAAATAGTGGTTTTGGCCGTAGCCATTCATTTTATAATGCCTTAGATTTCGTGAACATAAAAACCATCAGTAATGATGCTCCATCACGGTTTGCTAAAATCTGGTGGTATCCGTATGGACTTCATTCCGAAATAATTGCTAAAACTGGGATTTTGAGCCTGCATTTACGTGATTTTAATAAAGGTATAAATTCAAGCATTTCCATGATTAAAGCTATTAAAGATAATTTTAGTCCAAAATGAATATTCAATATTTAATTAATTAGTTAAACTAGCTTTTAAAAATGGATTTTATAAATCTAGCAATTGGATCATAAAAATCATCTACTACTCGTTCCTTTAATGGAATAATAGCATTATCAGTTATATGAATTTCTTCAGGGCAGACCTCAGTACAGCATTTGGTAATATTGCAATAGCCTATTCCACCTTCATCTTTTAAGTATTTAGTTCGACTAGCTGTATCTTTGGGATGCATTTCTAGTCCGGCCATTCTGACCAAAAAGCGCGGGCCGGAAAATTTTGCATGTTGATCATGATCACGTAAAACATGGCATACATCTTGACATAAAAAACATTCAATACATTTGCGGAATTCCTGAACGCGGTCTATGTCTTCTTGATAAATTACCCATTCACTTTCATCTGTTGAAGTTAATGGCGTTATATGTTTATTAACTTCATAGTTCCAGGATACGTCAGTAACTAAATCTTTAATTACTGGAAAAGTTTTTAAAGGTTGAATTGTAATTATTTCATCTTTTTCAAATCTATCCAGGCGTGTTTTACACATTAACGATGGTTTGCCATTAACTTCTGCTGAGCAGGAACCACATTTAGCCGCTTTACAGTTCCAACGTACGGCAATTTCATTGTCAAAATTGGCTTGAATATAGTGGATTGCATCAAGAATAACCATGCCATCTTCAATAGGAACTTTATAAGTTTTAAATTCCCCTTTTTGGTTATTGCCACGAAAAACTTTTAACGTTACCTCAGGCATTTTTCTTCTCCTTCGTCTTAAAATAATTTTGCTAATTCATCAGGCATTTTTAACGTTGGCGTATGCTTAAATTTCATTTCGCCATTTTCTTCATAGATAGATGAATTGACTTTACCCAGATTATCATCAGTTTGCGTAAAATCAAGACGGCTATGAGCACCACGACTTTCTTTACGTTCAATGGCTGATTTTGTTATAGCCATAGAACAGGTAATCATATTTTTTAGATCACGACACATATGCCAGCCAGGATTATAAACTTTATTATTAGTAACTTTAAGGTTAGTTAGTTTACTTTGTAATTCAATTAATTTGCTTAATCCAGTACTTAAGTCGCTAGACTCACGAAAAATACCTACGTAAGTACCCATAATCTGATTTAATTCTTTATGTAAGTCATAGGGATTAATGCCTGATTCAGCCTTTAATGGTTTTTCTAAATCAGTAATTTCATTTTCAATATCTTTATTATTGATGGCAGGTTTTGCTTTAAGTTCTTTAGCATAATTTGCTGCATGTAAACCAGCTCTGGCCCCAAATACAATAAGATCAGATAATGAATTACCACCAAGGCGATTAGCCCCATGCATACCACCACTAACTTCACCACAGGCAAAAAGCCCTTTGACTCTGCTTTGAGCTGTGTCAGCATCAACCCTTACTCCACCCATTATATAATGAGCAGTTGGTCCAACTTCCATTGGTACTGCTGTAATATCAACATCAGCTAATTCTTTAAACTGATGATACATAGATGGCAATTTTTTCTTAATTCTATCCTTGTCCTGATAGCTTATATCTAAAAATACACCACCGTGTGGTGAACCTCTACCTTCCTTAACTTCTGTATAAATAGCGCGAGCAACATTATCGCGAGTTGATAATTCTGGAGGTCTACGCGCCTGCGTTTTAGCTAAAGTCAAAGTGGCTTCTACCCATTCTTTTGCTTCTTCTTCAGTTGCGGCAAAATCATTTTTAGTGGTCTCAGGTAAATATTTAAACATAAAACGTTCATTTTTGCTGTTTCTTAAAATACCACCTTCTCCGCGAACACCTTCGGTAACTAAGAGCCCTCGCACTCCTGGTGGCCAGACCATGCCGGTGGGATGGAATTGAAGAAATTCCATATCAATAAGATCGGCTCCCGCTTCATAGGCTAAAGCATGACCATCTCCAGTATATTCCCAGGAATTGGATGTGACCGAAAAACTCTTGCCAACACCGCCAGTTGCTAGAACAATTGCTTTAGCTTTAAACAATACATATTCACCAGTATTGCGGTAATATCCTAAGGCACCAGAAATAGTATCTCCATCTTTAAATAATTTAGTTATGGTACATTCCATATAAACATTAATGCCTTGATGAACACCTTTGTCCTGTAAGGTTCTAATTAGTTCAAGACCAGTTCGATCGCCAACATGACATAAGCGTTTATATTTATGGCCACCAAAAGCGCGTTGTAAAATTTTACCATCTTGAGTGCGGTCAAAAACAGCACCCCATTTTTCTAGTTCTTTAACACGAATAGGGGCTTCTTTAGCATGTAATTCGGCCATGCGAAAATTATTGAGCATTTTGCCACCTTTCATAGTATCACAAAAATGCGTCTGCCAACCATCTTCACTGTCAACGTTTGCTAAGGCTGCTGCTATGCCACCTTCAGCCATAACGGTATGAGCTTTGCCTAAGAGTGATTTACATACTAAACCAGTTGATACACCTTGGGCTGAAGCTTCAATTGCTGCTCTTAAACCAGCTCCACCAGCTCCAATTACAATTACATCATGTTCGATTGTTTGATAATTTTCCATAATTAAAATAACCTCATTGGATCAAAAGAGTGACAGGCTACTTGACGAATATAAAAATCAGTAAATCCTACCGAAAATAAACTTAACCAGGCCCAAAACATGTGGTGTTCATTTAAAGAACTTACAAATTTCCAGACCTTATGCTTGGTTTGAGTTGCCTTAGTGCAGGAAAAGCAGTCTAATTTACCACCAACTAAATGTCTGTAGGCATGACATCCAAAAGTATAATTTGACAGTAGGATAACGTTGATAAACATTACTAGGCTTAAAATGCTAAAAGTAAACTGACCTTGCCAGTAAATGGATTCAAAGGCATCTTTCCAAAGCCAGAGTACAACTAGAGCTGCTAAATAAAAGAAGTATCGATGTAGGTTCTGTAAAATAAAAGGAAAGGCCGTTTCACCACTATATTTAGAGTCACCATGACCTACGCCACAGGCTGGTGGATCCATAAAATAGGCACGATAATAAGCTTTACGATAATAATAACAAGTAGCCCTAAATCCTGCAGGAATCCATAAGACTAAAATTGCCGGAGAAAATTTCCAGAAATCTAAAATGATTTTTGGTGAATAAAATGGCGATAAATATTGATTAAATTCAAAATATTTAAATTCAAATGCTCGCCAGGTGGCATAAATAATAAACAAAGTAAAACCTAAGGCAATTGAGGCTGGTTCTAGCCACCAATTATCATTGCGGGCGGTTTTAGTGGGATGTGATTGTGTTAAAACTGGTTGACTCATGTATTTGTCCTTATTAAATATTAGTAAATCGTCATAATTTAAAATAATTAACTGACTTTTAAAATTTTCATCATTATAACAAAATATTATTGTTCTTAGTTTTAATGTAATGACCTTGCAATGAAAATATAATAAATTAATTTTTGCAATTGTAATATTGGTCATTGGCAAAAGCGAGACGGCTTTATTAAATCAATTTAATGATCATGACGACAATTGTTTGAAATGCAACGCTATTAGCTTTAGTTGCACAATGCAGCGTGCGATACCAGTAAAATCAATACAAACAACTGACTTGACTGACTGTATTTTTTTGATGTTTTAGCTAGAAATAATCAATTATCCTTTGCTAAAAGAATTCTTTTAAGAATTTCAATAGCTGTTTGACATTCACTCATAGTATTAAATTGACTTAGAGATATACGAATAGCACCGTTTAAGTAATCTTCTGGCAGATCGAGACATTTTAAAACGTGTGATGGTTCTTTGATTCCCGCTTTGCAGGCTGAACCGCTTGATAAGTACAATCCTTTTAAACTTGCTTTATTTACGAGAGCTTCTGCGTTATATAAAGAAGTAGCGAAACTAACATGACCAGGTAATCTTAAATCGCTGGTAATTGGACCTGTTAGTACAGTATTTGGCAATTGCGAAATTTCATTAATTAGATAGTTTTGTAATTGGCGTAAATTATCCTGATATCTGTTTAAGTTGTTCTTGGCTAATTCACTTGCTTGACCTAAGGCTTCAATATTAGTTAGGGCATGGGTACCAGGATTGTAACCCATTTCTTGCCCACCACCAAAGATAATTGGCATGAGATTAATTCCTTTCCGGATAAAAATGGCACCAATACCTTTTGGCGCATGGAATTTGTGACCAGATAAGCTTAAAGTTGAAACTTGAACTTGTTCTAAGTCAATGTTAAGCTTGCCAGCAACCTGAATGGCATCAGTGTGAAAGAAAATATTTAATTGAGCTAATTTTTGAGCCAAGTCTTGAATTGGGAATAATGAACCAATTTCATTATTTGCCCACATGATACTAACGATACTGGTATTTTTGGTTAATGCATTAATAACGGTTTGCGTTTGAATCTGTCCATTATGGTCAGGTTTAAGATAGGTTACCATAAATCCCTGGCTTTCAAGATACTTTATTGGTCCAAGAATACTGGGATGTTCAATCGCTGAGGTAATTATATGTTTGCCTAAATTGTTGGCTTGAATGAACCTGGCTCTACCTAAGATACTTAAGTTGTTGGCAAAAGTCCCGGAATTAGTAAAATAAATTTCACTGGGACTGCAGTTTACCAGCCTACTTAATTGATTACGAGCTTTATCCAGTATATTATTAGCTTCTAAGCCTAAGCTATGAATTGAAGAAGGGTTACCATAAGCTTTCTGTAGGTTATGATAAACTGATTTCTGGATATCGGGATGGATTATTGTGGTAGCACTATTATCAAAATATATTTCCATAATTTTATGTTTTTTTATTAAAGTTAACTTGCTTAAAATGAATATAGATAAATATTATACTAGAATCTTAATAATATATTTTTTTGTTTTATGGTAATGTTTTGCAAATTCGTTTTATTATTTCCATTTTATTATTACTTACAGCTTTAATTTTAAGCCTTAGTACTGCTGATTGTATAAATAATCCATTTAAGGTTTTTCACAATTTACTGACTAGTGACAGTCAAAGTCTTAATTTGGCAATTTTATGGCAAATTAGGATGCCAAGGGCGCTTTTTGCCCTAGTGACCGGGATTAGTTTATCGGTATCAGGTTATATTCTTCAAGTTTTAACCAATAACTGTTTAGCTGACCCTTTTATAATTGGCATTGCCAGTGGAGCTGGTTTGTTTTCTATCCTAGGACTGTTTTGTGGATTAAGTTGTCAGTTGTTACCGGCGATTGCCTTTTTGGGATCACTGCTTACCTGTGTAATTGTGTTAAAACTTGCTCATCAGAATCAATTGATTAATTCAACACGACTTCTATTGAGTGGATTTGCTATTTCAAGTCTTTGTTCAGCTGTAATGACTTTGCTTGTCTTGTTGAATGGAAATAACTTAAAAGTCATGAGCCTACTCTATTGGTTATTTGGAACCCTAGCCAATAAGACTTTAGCTGATTTGAATTTTCCGGTATTGATTGCAATATTGGGTGTTAGCCTAACTTTGTACTTGGCTAAGGCTTTGAGAATTTTAAATCTAGGTATAAGTTCAGCCAGCAATTTTGGCTTAAATGTTCCTAAACTTCAGCTTTCCTTACTAATTTTAGCTGTATTAATGTGTTCTAGTGTCACTGCATATTGTGGTATTATTGGCTTTGTTGGTCTTATTTCTCCTAATATTGGGCGTAAAATTTTCTACCAAGATGAACGTTATCAAATTATGGGCACAGCTATAATTGGTAGTATTATTGTTGTTGTTGCTGATATTTTAACCAGAATTACTATACCTGGTCAGGATTTGCCTATAGGTTCAGTTTTGGCTTTAATTGGCAGCCCGTTTTTCTTATACTTGATGAATGAATATAACTTTGAAAATTAAACTAAAAAAATGAATAATGAATCAATTATGCACTTAGAAGTAATAAAGCTAAACATTGGCTTCAAGTCGGAAATATTACTAGGTAATTTAAACTTTTCCCTGACTACTGGTGAAATTTTAGGTTTAATAGGTGTCAATGGTGTTGGCAAATCCACCCTTTTAAAAACGATAATGCGAAAAATAAAGCCATCTAGTGGTTTAATTAAAATTAATGATAAAGACATTAATCATTATAAGTTAAAAGATTTTGCTAAATTAGTAAATTTTCTGGAACAAAACCTTGCGGTATCAGAGTATTTAACTGTTAAAGACTTGGTTAAACTAGGTCGAAATCCTTATCAGAAAATTTTTCAATGGCAATTATCTGATTTTGATCAAAGTATTGTCAAACAAGCCTTAGAATTATTGGACTTATTCAAAGTAGCCGATATGCCCTTAAGTAAGATTTCTGGTGGTGAATTACAAAGAGCGTGGCTAGGTAGTGTTATTGCTCAAGGAAGTCGGTTTTTACTTTTAGATGAGCCCAGTAATAATCTGGATATAAATCATCAGTTGAATCTTTCCCGTATTCTAAAACATATAGCTAAGCAAAATATTGGCTTATTGGTTGTCAGTCACGATTTAAATTTTCTAAGTAAAGTTACGGATAAAGTTATTTTACTTAATTGTGATAGCCGTTATAATCATATTTTTGGATCGACTAAGGATGTTCTGACGCAATCAAATTTAGAGGCTGTTTTTAAACTTAAGTTTAAGCATTTGGGCAACCAGGACTTTTTATTGGATTATCACAATGGCTAGTGTAACGATTCTATAATAACACTACACGTTAATTAACACACAAGGCTATCGTTGCGTATAGACACCTAATCTTCTCTAGAGCAATATATTGGAAGTCCAAGGGCTAGTGTATTTTAATTAGAAAGTAAAAATTGGTCATAATTTTCTGAGGCAGTAATCTTGTAAAGATTAATTAAGATACTTAAAATGATAATTAAAATCTTTAAGTTATTTATCTTTATATCATTGACATAACTAAATGTTTTTTGTTATGCTTATTTTGGTTGTTGTAGGTTAATTCTGCCCCCATCGTCTAGAGGCCTAGGACACCTCCCTTTCACGGAGGCGGCAGGGGTTCGAATCCCCTTGGGGGTAAATTTTAGATGAGTTTAAAAGGTTAGTTATGACAAACTCATTACCGTCAATAAAATTGGGCGAATTATTAATTTACGCTGAGATTCTCAATATTGAAGATCTCAATCAAGCTATTGAATCATCGAAAAATACTAAATTACCAGTTGGTCGTGAACTCGTCATGCGTGGTATTTTATCGGAAACTGTTTTAACTGGTGCGGTTAAGTTACAGTCTTTGATTAAGGATAAATTAGTTGATTCTGATATGGCGATTAAAACTTTAAAAATTGTTCACTTTGAAAATGTCGAAATTGATGAGGCTTTAAAAAAAGCCGGTTTTGAAGCTTTGAAAACTAGAGCTACAGCTCGTCTTGGTGAAATTTTGGTTGAAGCGCAAATTACTACATCTGATAAGTTAAATGAAGCATTAGCAACATCCAAAGAAACGGGGTTACCCTTGGGTCGAGTTATGGTATTAACTCAGAAGTTAAGTGAAGAGCTGTTAACAGCAGCTTTAACTACGCAAGTTTTGATTCGTGATGAAAAATTAACCAGAGAGCAGGCTATTCAAGGCTTAAAAGCTGCTAAACGCAGGCGGGGCGATTTTGAAAAATCACTTATTGAGCAGGGATTATATCAGCCACCGGGTAAACCTTGGATTAAACTTGGTGAATTATTAGTAAAAGCTAGTCTAGTTACCGAGACCGATATTATGACTTGTCTGGAAACTTCTTTAGCTAAAGAATTAGCTCTTGGTGAAGTTTTGGTTCAATCTGGTTACATTAATACTCAGGTACTTAATGCGGCTTTAGACATCCAAAAAATGGTTGGCAATAAAACTTTGTCACCACATTTTGCTTCGATTTGTCTAAATCAAATTGCTACACGTGGTATTAGTGTTGAACAAGCTACAGCTGAAATTGGTTTTAATGAATCTGATGACAGTAAAAATATAAAATTAACTGATGTTTTAAAAGTCTGTGGAATTGCCAGCGATGATGATTTGCTTAAAGCAGTTAAAAAGGCTATTCAAAATTCAAAACTGTTAGGTCAGATTTTACTTAATGCTGGCACCATTGACACAGGGTTGTTAAATTCCTGTCTACGCTGTCAGTACTTAATAAATCAAGGTTTTATTAATATTGAACATGCTGTAATAGTTATGAATATGTGTCGTCAGAAAAATATTAGTTTTGATGAGGCTTTAAAGGAATTAGGCTGGATCAAGTAAATTTTAATAAGTCTGCCCTAAACCAAATTCAAACTATATTTGAATTTGGTTTAGGCAAAAAAAATTGCTGATTTTTTTATCAATAAGTGATTAAAGGACAAATTTGCTTGAATTTAGATTGAGATCAGCAGACCGAAAGGGCGGTTCTATATCCGGGCTTAATCCAACCGGTAGATTTATATAGAGATTCTCGAGAGTAAGTTTGATATCATTAAAGTTAGAAAATGGATAATGTTTGATATTATTTTCCTGACAATAATTTAGCAGTTTTGCTTTAGCAAAAACAAGATTAGCTTGACCACTAAAGCAAAAATCACTACGACCGTCACCAATAGCAATTTTAACTTTGTTGGTATTATTTATAATGGCACATTTACACACACCAGAATTACAGCCAACTTGACTATAAGGGAAGGCCATTTCCAGTTTATTATTGGGTAATTCAATTAATTTATTGGAAATGATGTTTTTAATACTAATTCTTTCACGAAAAAATAAATAGTTGATAATTCGGTCTAAACCGTCACTAACTACCGTAAGTTTGATTTTGTGTTTGTCGCACCAATCGACAAAACTTTTAAAGGTTTCATCTAGTTGAACTTCTTCTAATACTTTTAACACATTTTTAAAACCACCTTCAATAAGTGGGATTTGTTTAGCCATGCATTCCTTACTGCCAATCAGACCTTTGAGCCATTGATCTTCAAATTCAAGCCAGGCTGGATTGCCAATACGTTCTAAAAGTAAGTCAATAGTATCTTGTTTGGATATAGTCCCATCAAAATCACAAAAAATTTCTATATTAATTGACATTTAAATTGTTTCCTTATTTACATTTACTGATGATTAGATCTAAAAGATCAATTGCTAAATCAATTTCTTCATTGGTTATGTTAAGCGATGGTGCTAGAGTTACAACATTTTTATAATAGCCACCAATATCCAAAATTAAGCCTAAAGTTTTACCCTGGATTTTTAAATTTCCTTCTAAACCCATTTGGAACATTTTATCAGCTAGGGTACGGCTGGGTGTAAAACCATCCATTTGACACATTTCCATTCGTAAGGCTAAACCTAGTCCATCAACATCACCAATTTCTTTATGACGTGATTTTAAGTCTTTTAACTGGTTTAAGAAATATTTACCTTTTTCATTAACTGTTTTGGTATAGTCATTGCGGGCAAATTCTTGCATAACAGCTAGACCGGTTGCTGTTCCTAGGCTATTCGAAGAAAAAGTAGAATGGGTTGAACCTGGCCCAAATTTATCAGGACTAATATATTCTTCTTTAGCCCAAATTCCGGATAAAGGATTTAAGCCATTAGTTAAGGCTTTACCAAAAACGATAACATCAGGAACAATATTTTCATTTTCAATAGCAAATAGTTTTCCTGTTCTAAAAAAGCCCATTTGAATCTCGTCGTCGACAAGTAATATGCCATGATCGCGGCATATTTTAGCTAAGTATTCATAATAACCTTTGGGCGGAATGACATAACCACCAGTTCCTTGGATAACTTCAATAAAGAAGGCACCAAATTCAGCTTTTTTGGTTTTAGGATTCCAGGTACCAGTATATTCGTGTTCAAATTTACGTTCGATTTGTTTAACACAAAATAATTCACAGCTTTCTACTTTTTTGCCGTAGGGGCAACGGAAGCAGTAAGGGAAAGGCACAAATTCAGCTCTGTCGCCAAATTCACCATAATGTTCACGATAACGATAAGAGCTGGTTATGGCAGAAGCGCCTAAAGTTCGACCGTGATAGCCACCTTCAAAAGCCAGCATTTTACTTTTGCCAGTGGTCTTGCGGACTAGTTTTAAGGCGTCTTCTACGGCTTGAGCTCCACCTACGTTAAAATGAATTCGACCTTTGGCACCTAAATTACGTTCGACTCCACGAGCTAACATATAGGCTAGTGAGACTTTTTCTTTATGTAAATACTGACAGGCTAATTGAGGTAATTTATCAATTTGTTTTTTTAATGCATTATTTATGGTTTGGTTGTTATAACCAAGATTGACTGCAGAATACCACATTTGTAAATCTAAATATGGTGTATTGTTAGTATCATAGAGGTAACTACCATTACAGGTTTCGAAAAATTTTGGCTTGTCGGCATAATGAACTGTATCTCCGTAAGAACAGACCTCATTCTCAATCTTAAGTAAATCTTCTTCGCTTATTGTATCAAGATTAAGTTCAACATCTTTTGCTATTAAGGTGTTATCTTGGGATTTGTTGGTATTAACTGGCATAGTAGACCTCTTGATTGTATTTTAAATTATTAGGTTAAACTGTTACAATTACATGATTCTTACATTAATATTATGATTTAGTCTAGTTAATGTAATAAAATTTACTTAATCAATGTGTATTAAATCAATTTATGTATATATATAAATTAGCTTACCTTATCCTAGTATACTGATGAATAATGAATTTTTCTTGACCTATTTGTGATGCAACAGAAATTAAAAGTAGATATTTCGTTGATTGTTACCGTAAGCCAGCCTGGCTACTATTTACAGCCAAGTCTAGCCAGTATGCAATTAGCTGTAAATATGGCTGTAGCTAATAACCTTCAGGTTGAAGTAATTTTCCTGTTAAGTTTATGCGATGATATTTCTCGTTCAATTGTTAACAATTATGTAATTGCGAACAATTATCATAAAGTTGTTGAAGTAGACAATGATAATCCTTTTGATATACGTAAATTTGGGTTAAAAATGGCCTGTGGTGAGCAGGTTGCCTTTCTTGAAGGTGGTGATTTAATATCAGCAAACTATTTGATTAATAATTATGAAATATCAGTTAATAACAACTTTATATTGCCTGAATATATTATTTTTTTTACTGAATCAGCTCATTTAATTGAAACTCAAGATTGTATAAAAGATAATTTACTTTTATTAGGTGCTTTTGTCTTTGGGTCGCGATGTCTTTTAAATCAAAAGTATAAAGGCGAGTTTATTGAGTTTACTGTAAATACCAGTAAAAATACGGTATATTTTAGCCGGATTCAGGCAAATAACCGTAAACTAGAGATGCTGATTTATAAGAGTTTAGGCCCACGATCGATTGATGAAATAAATAAGCTTGAATTTACGAGTATTGACAATCGATTAATCCTTAAATCTGACTCATTTAAAACAAAGTTAGAAAATTTTAATAGCAAAATACGAAGACGTTTTAGTCAACCACCCAAAGTGACCGTGTTTGAAGTTGTGAAACCTAAGCTATTAGTGGATAATCAATATCAGCAATTAATTTCGATCTGGCAGCAAATCCATGAAATTGAACCAATAACCTATCCAGCTGCCTGGATTTTTAAACAATATGAAAAATGTCTAATTCCGGAAATATATCTTCAGAATATATATCAAGAACTCGAAAACCAATATGATGATACCACCACCCATTTATTTATGTTGCCGGCTTTAAATATTGGAGGCAGTGATTTGGTGGCACTAAATTATATTAATAATTTAAATGAATTGGGTAAAGTCGTTACCGTTATAACAACACAAAATCCTGACTCGGCCTGGTTATATAAATTGAATTCTGGGGTTAATGTTATCGAATTGGTTAAACTGTTTCCTGATCTGGATTATGAACGCCTTAAGCATTTGATATTAAAATTACTTCTAAATAAAACACCTAAAGTTATTCATAATATTAACTGTTTAATGGCTTATGAATTATTTATGGATTACGGTTATATTTTAAAACAATTTTCCCAATTATTTGTTAGTATATTTGCCTATGGGCTGGCTTTAAGTGGTAGGCGTGGTGGTTATGTAGTCTATCATTTACGTAATGTTTTTAAAGATCTTACCTGTGTTTTTACTGATAATATGGCTATTATTGAATACTGTGTCAATACCTTGGGTTTAGATAGAGCTAAATTTGCTACACATTATCAACCTATTACAATTCCTAGAATCAGTCTAAATGATTTTAAATTTAAGCAAAATTTTAAAGTCGTTTGGGCTTCAAGAATTGCCCAGGAAAAAAAAATTGATATGGTGTTGGAAATAGTAAGGCAATGTTCAAATCTGCCATGTTCTTTTGATGTTTATGGAAGTTATGAGGATAATTGCAAAGAATATATTGAATTAATGAAGAATTTGGCTAATATTAAATATATGGGCAGTTATGACGATTTTAGTAGAATTGCTGACCAAGGCTATGATATTTTTCTTTATACATCCAATTGGGATGGTTTGCCCAATGTTTTGTTGGAAGCTATGGCTAGTGGCCTTATTGTCATTGCGCCAGCTGTTGGTGGTATTGGTGAATTAATTAAGCATGAAGCAAATGGTTTTTTAATTACTGATAATAATGATGTTAGTGCTTACGTTAATGTCTTAGGTAAAATTTTAAATAATGTATATGATTTAAATGAAATTCGCCAAAGTAGTATTAGTAAAATAACTATGCAACATTCAAGAGAGAATTTTCGTAAGAATTTGAGTGAAGCTAACAACTACTTGAATAATACATAATTTTATGTTTAGCGTATTTTTGTAAAATTTAATTTCCGATTACTTTGGTCACTAGATAAATTGACGAACTAGTGTCTGCGTCATAGTAATAATCAGTTATATCAATATTTAATCCCAGATTAGCTAATAATTCTTGGCATTTATGCTGGTTTAAGCCAGCATAATTTTCATTATTTATTATGGCGATTTGATTAACAAAATTTTGGTATTTATCCTGGCTTATTTCGATTAAATTAACTAGAGAATTATTTTTCCAGGTATCAATTGCTTGAGAAATGTTGGCAAATTCTGATTTGTTTTTATAGATTAAGGAATTATTGGCATAACGACTGAGCCAGGAATTAAAACTTGGAGAAATTAGCTGCGTTTTTTTTATATTTTGATACCATAGTCGCTCGAGATTATGGTGTTGGCTGTTTTGCTCAAATCCAAGCAGTAATAAAACAGTTTTAAAGCTTAAATTATTAATTTGACTAGCATTAGCAAGATTGAATTTTATACTTGGGTTAAGTTTGATATTTTCATAAGTGATTTCTTGTAGGCTTAAATTTTTAGCTACTCTTTCCATTATCTTGCCAGCATTTTGGCTGTTGGTTTTAAGTAGAATTAAATAAATATATTGTTGATAAATTGTGATGTAGTCAATGTTTCTTAGTGATTGTAACAGGCGGTTTTGAAAATTGCCTTCAATATGATTCATGGAAAAATTATTGAGATTTTGACTTAGGCTATAAAATTCTAAGGGAGTTAATAAAATTAAGGTATAATTTTCATTACTGCTTGCAAATTTAAAATTATATTCTCGCCATTTTTTTAAAAAAGCTTTAAAGGAAATAATTTGAGCAAGTTTAGACGTGCTTTCATAATTTGTATTTTCGCGACGTTCTAAAAAGTTTTTTTCCATAAAATGATTATAAATTATTAATAACGTGACTTTGATAATTATATATAAATTATAATACTAAAGTTAGTTTAAAATCCTATTACACGATGAAATCAAAAAATTCCTTACCTGAGTCCATACTTGTTACTTCCACTCTAGCACAAAGAATACAGGGCTTAAGAAGTCTAAATAATTTCACGGTGCTTGATCTTGCCAAGTTGACCAAAATTCCGATTAAGCAAATTGAAGATATTGAATCTGGTCTTGATACTTGGCTTTCATCGGTATTAAGGCAAAAATTAGCCAATGCTTTAAAAGTCGAACCCAATCTTTTATTAGAGGTTGAATTTAAAGACTATGTTGATATTAAATTTGTTGATTACAAGATATGTCCAAATTGCAAAATTGACTTACAGTTAAAAACCTATGAAGGGTTTGACTTTAATAATGATGTTGTCCAGTTGCAAAAATTCTATTGTTCAAAATGTCCTTACGTTATTACTAAAGATTAATTAGTGTTAAGTATTTAATTTTGAACGGTTTTTAGAACAGGATGCTTTTTAAAGAGCTGATTGGAAGTATTAACTAATTTGGTTTTTAAATTAGTTAGCTTTTCACAAATGTCCAGTTTATTTTTTTGCAGATCCAGTAAATGTTTACGACGATGGTCTTCAATAGCCAGGCAGTACAAATCCTCTAAGGCCAGAGCCTCACCATATGACCACCATAAATCTTCAACGATAAGGCCAATTTGTTCATACTCAGATTCATTGGGCATATCATGAAATAAATGACATTCATGAGAAAACATATATTCGATGATTTGCTTTACTTGACTTCTTATGTTTTGAGCCGCTAAAGATACAATTGATGATTGTATTTGATCAGATAAAGGACCTACTTGTTTGTCAATTATTTTAAGCTGATGCTCAAGGGCAAATCTTCTTAAATTCAGTTGTAACTGAATTAATTCAGTTAAATATTTTTCCATTACTTTAAAGGCAATTTCTTCTCGTCTAATTTGATTACTTGGCTGCGGCAAACTTAATTCATTAACATTGTCAACCAGATTTTCATACCAAGTAATTATTTTTTTGAGGCATTTAACCACGCAATTTTTAAATTCGGCAGGATTACCTTGTTGGGTTAAATCTTGAGTTATATTTTGAATAATGGTTTGTTTGAGACTATTTTGGTTTGTGCCGGTAGATTCAATAGCTTTGTTGGCTAAACTGGTATTATTGTCGAGGAATGACATAAATAGGTGATTTTCATTAATTTTTTCAAGATCAAGATATAAAGAATATTTTTTTGCGGTTTTTAAAATATTGATTAAAGTTTCACTTAAGCTAAAGTCAATAAATTGACAATCATTTACTAAACTATTTTTGGTTGTCAAAAGTTTAAGGTTGACAACCTTATAAGTGCTTTCAATTTCTTCATAATTTAACCTTGATAATTCAAGTTCAATTTCTTTACTGTCTAAAGTTGTCAAAAGTTTTTTATTGATAATTTCGGATTCTTTACTTAAAACGGATAATAAATGATGACTACAGATATATTTGTGTTTTAAATTTAAAGCTAAATTATATGATTGGGTTAATAAATAGGCTAGCCAGTCATCTTGGACTAAATAATTAATATCAAACATTTACACTCCTCTTGGCAATTCTTAAGTTAATTTAATAACTAATACAACTATTATTTAATCCTTATAATAATTATGGGAAAATCTTAATCATTTAATAGTCAATTTTCGCTAATGTTGTAAGATTTTTATTATTTAAGATTAATTATAAAAAATCAGGGATGTTAAGCATAATGAAAACTTTGTTATTATCAAATGATGATGGAATTACCGCTTTGGGGATAAAAGTATTAGCTAGGCAATTAGCTAAGTCTTTTAAAGTTGTGGTAGTAGCCCCCGATCGACAGAGAAGTGCTAGTGGTCATGCTTTGACGTTGCACAAGCCTTTACGTTTTGAAAAAACGGATATAATTCAACCTGACATTGAATCATGGTTTACTTCAGGTACTCCTTGTGATTGTATTAAATTTGGAGTAACGCAAATTTTAGGGTCTGCGCCAGATTTAATTATCAGTGGAATTAATTCAGGGGCTAATTTAGGTGGCGAAATATTTTATTCGGGTACGGTAGCTGCAGCTCGTGAAGGCGCATTATTACAGATTCCCAGTATAGCTATTAGTTTATTTAGTCATAATGACTTTGCTAAACATTATGATAGTGCAGCAATTTTTCTGGATGGTTTTATTAAAACTATGTTTAGCATAAACCTTGAAAATGTATTTAAAAAAACGAACCTTTTAAATATAAATGTTCCTGATTTGAGTCTGGATAAAATTAAAGAAGTCGTGATTACTGAGCCAGGAATTCGACTTTATAATGATCAATTTGAAAAACGTATTGACCCCCGTGGCAAAGAATATTTTTGGTTAAATGGTCAGACTCTTAACATTGCTGAAGCAAAAAATTCTGACATTTATGCTTTAGAACAGAATAAAATTTCAATTAGCCCAATTTCTTTAAATTTATCTTGTCATGAATCGGTTGAAAACCTTAAACACTACCCTCAAATTCTTAACTTAAATTTTAATACTCACGAAAACTGATGAATAACCTTAAATTTAATCCCAATAATGCTTTTAAGTTGTTTTTTCAGGATAAAAACTGGACTTTGAAAACAGGTATTGGTGGAATAATAAATGCTACGGCAATTATTATCTTGTTCTTTAGTCCGGTGTTTATACCGATTACTGTGTGTTTGTTTGCCTTAAATATTGGCTATATTTTAAAATGTGTTAATCATAAATTGGCAAAAAAAGCAGACTTGCCAGATTATGATGGGTTTGTTGATTTATTATTATCGGGACTTAACTGGATGGCACTGTGGTTTAGTTATTTGCTGATGTTTTTGTTTTTAAGTGGTATGGTTTTATTTACAGCAATTTGTTTAAATGCTTTTGATATTGAAAGCAGGTATTTTACCTTTACTGCCAGTTTGACGATGTTTATCATATTTTTTTTATGGATAAAATTTCAATTTATTATTAATTTTATTATTGTTGATTTTGCTAAAACCTATAAACCTAGTCCAATTAAATCACTAAAACAGCTTATCTTAAATTTTTGGCGTAATCCTTTAATAATGCTCATAACGTTTGGCTTAAATACAGGAATTTTTTATTTAGCAATATTAATTCCCGGTTTAACTGTATTTGGTATTTTTTTAATTCCTTCAACCATGTATATTGCTTCGGTTATTAATATTCTGTTGATTTTAGATTCCTATCAAGGCTGTGCTGTAGAAATTTTGCAAGAGGGATCATAAATCATAACTTTATGTATAAATTCATTGAAAACCATTGGTTGAAAGTTTGTTATATATTTGCCATTTGCTTATGGATATTTTTAGCTGGACTTTGTTTTTATATTGATACGGCAAGACCAGATCTTCTTAGCGATTACGATTATGGCAATATTTTTAATTTTTCCGGCAAGTTAGCTTCAATGAATTTATATAAAGATCTGTATCCCAAACTTAGTCAGAAAAGTTTTTTGGATGGCAATACTTATAATAAATTGGCTCATCAATATTTACCTCATCTAAATAAATCACATTTAATAATTTTTAATTCAAATCCGCTTGTAGCAACATTTTTTATTCCTTTTAGCAAACTTCCCCTTGGTCAGTCATATTGTTTGTGGCAAATAATTCAAGTTAGTGGATTTTGGCTTATAACAGTGCTTTTAACGGGATTTGCTAAAAATAAAATCCTAAAATACTTTATACTTTTATCATTATTTTTGCCGATTCAACATTATCTGATCATTGGTCAAGTGACTTTGATCTTAACGTTATTGCCTGTTTGCATTGGTTATTGGTTGATTAGTAAAAATAAATTTTTTATTGCCGGGATTTGTTTTGCTTTTATATTTTTTAAGATTCAATTACTACCTATTGTATTACTACCGGTTACTTGTCTTTTTCTGTTAGGTAAACGAAAATGCTTGTATGGTTGGCTACTTGGATGCGGGTTGATTTTTTCTACTATTGTATTATTTTATGGTATTGATTTGCTTAAACTGTGGGTTCATGATTTGTATTTAACCGACAAGGTATATACTACTTCAACCTATATAATTGAACCTTATATTATTGCCAACGTCCCGCTAATAATTTCTCAATATATTCCAATTCTTTATCGAGACGTAGTTAAATATATTATATATTTATTTGCCTTAATTTTAAGTGTTCATTGTTTATATATATCGGTTTTGGTTTTAAAAAAAAATCGTAGCAATTGGCAGGAGTTTATGCCATTGATATATGTTATTGCGATATCGATAACACCTTTAGTTTCTCCTCATATAATGGTTTATGATTTGATTATTTTTATAATTGCTGGCATCATTGTTTTTGATAAATCAAGCAACGATATGGTGTCTCATAAGCTAAAAATGCTTAGCCTTGCGACTTGGTTTAGCATTAATGTATATTATTTTTTTATTTTTTATTTTACCGGAAAGTTTACTCAACCAATTTTTTGGGGCATAATTAGTTTTTTGGCTTATGGACAATTAATAGGCTTGATTTGCCAATATTATCTAAACCTGCCATTAACTAATTTGACAAAATTACTTAATTATAAAGAAATTCTTGATGCGAAAAATTCGTAATCGACTATATATGGAAAAACAATTTAAAGGGTAAAGTATACCTGATTAATAAACTTAGATGGGATTAATTGTTGAATTTGAGGTTTCACTTGAGTTTACCGCAGGATTTGGTTTGACTTTACTAGGTGAATTATTGTTTTTAGGGTTATGATTATTATTGGGGGTAGGATTATTGGCTTCTTTGGTTATTACACCAAGAGTGTTAGTTTGGGAGATAGAATTGGTCTGATTCTTTTCTTTATCAGGGGTAAAATTATTGTTACTAGTGTTATCCATAGCCGTTTTAATTTGATCAAGAATTGTTTTAGCATTACTAGCATAACTGCCATTAGGATCAATATTTAAGTATTCTTCAAAAGCTGGCACGGCCTTACTTATATTGTTTTGGGACTGATAAATTAAACCTAAGGCATAATAAGCATTGCTTAAGTTCTTATCAAACTCAATAGCTTTTTCATATTCATTTTGAGCTTTATCAGTTTGTTTTAGGCCAGCATAGGCTAAGGCTAAGTCAAAATGTGCTTGGGCATTATTAGGATCAAGTTTTAAGGCTTCTGAATATAAATTTTTTGCATCATTATAATCTTCTTGGATAAGTTTAATATTGGCACAATTTATATAAGCTTCAAAAAATTTAGGGTCCAATTCAATCGCTTTATGATATTGAGCAGCACTAGCCGTCAATTCATTATGTTTTTCTAAGGCAATGCCTAAATCATTATAGCCTTTGGCATAATTAGGTTTCATTTGTACGATATGTTGATAGGTTTCAATGGCTTCAACAGTTTTACCTTCATTTAAGAATAATTGTGCTTGAAAGCGGTTGGCTTCATAATTTTCTGGATCTTGGGTTAATACGTTATGGATTAAATTTTGCGCCTTTTCATAATTATTGGTATTAATGTATAATTCAATTAAAGTGCAACTAGCATTAATATTTGTCGGATTAAGAGTTATTATGCTTTCCAGATTTTGAATGGCTCCGGTATAGTCTTTTACATTAATCATGGCGTTGGCTAGTTCAATCAGTGCATTGGTATCATTAGGATTATAGCTAAGACCTTCTTTATAATAGGTTATTGCCAATTCGGGTTTTTTATCTAAAAGATAGACCCTAGCTAAATTTATTAAGGCTTGACTGTCTTTAGGATTTTTACTCAGATAGGTTTTAAAGTTATTTTCAGCCGAACTTAATTCATTGGTTTTTAAATCTAACAGGCCTAAATTAAAGTAAGCATCAGGTAAATCAGGGTTTAACGCAATGGCCTTTTGATAGTTTTCTTTGGCCTTATCATATTGTAAACTGGTTTGTTGCAGATAGCCGATACTAAATAAAATTTGGCAGTTTTGGGGATCTAAGCCTAAGGCTATTTCGTATTCTTCAATGGCTTGCGTGGTATCATTGGTTTTTGTATAGGTTTTGGCTAGGTTTAAATGATATTTAAGATCATCATTTTTTAGCGCAATGGCACTTAAATAATTCTGAATTGCTTCTTTATAGTTGTTTAAGTTATATTCGCTTTGGGCGATGTAATAGTATGCTTGAGGAATTTTTGCGTTAATATCACAAGCCTGTTTTAAAATGTCAATAGCATCTTTATAGTTTTTGTTTTCATAATAACAAATACCTAAGTTGTAAAGTAAAGAATAATTATTTTTGTCAGTTTCTAATACTTTGGTATATTCTTTGGCCGCTAATTCATAGTTTCCCATTTGTTGATAGGTGACTGCTAGTTGTGATCTGGCTTTTAATTCGTTAGGATAGGCTTGTAAAACTTGATTGAACTGATTAAGCGCTGAGGTGAAGTTTTTCAGACTTCGTAAAGCTGTTCCATAATTTAGCCTTAATAGGGGAACGTCAGGCTTTAATTTTATGGCTTCGGCAAATTGAGTCAAGGCTTCTTCATTTTTCCCTTGATTCAGCAAAAGGCTACCTAAAGCTTCTCGGGCAAAGGCGTCTGAGGGCTTAAGCTCGATGGCTCTTTGATATTCACAGATTGCATCTTCACTAAGGCCATTTTGCTCAAGAATACTGGCTAAAGTAATATGTGCTAAAGGATCTTCTGGAGCACTTAAAACCACTGATTGCAGTATTGGCAAAGCTTTATTGGGATAACCTTGTTTGAAATAAGCAATACCTTGATAATATAAATCGAGCAAACTTTTACTACAGATTAAACTATTGCTTGGGCTTACAATTGCTGCTTTAGATGGATTCACGTTCGTATTGCTAGGTATAATAAGGTTTGTTGCTTTAGATGGGCTTAGGTCTGTATTAACAGGTATAGGGTTTGTGTTTTCTGGTAATGACTTTAGGGGACTAGCCGTTGGGGTTATTGTATTAACTGGATTAAGCGGTAAACCACCTGATTGAATATCATTAGGATTTAGCCTGGGCAGTTGCCCACGCAGTTTTAAATCCTGTCCATAAGCTAAACTATTACTAATTAGTAACACCAACAAAGCATAATGTGGTAAATGTTTCACTTTCCTTAAAAACCTCAACTAAAATCCATCATCATATTATGTCAAATATTTTGATTTATTACTAATTTCTTAAAAACCATTTAACTTAATTTTTATGTTTAAGATATTTTAGACAAATTGGCTAATTTATTTTATTGAAATTTAGACAATGTGCACATTGTTCTTAAGATTGGAATTGTATAAGATCATAGTATACACATTAGCTATCGTCTGATACGGTTTTATGATTATTCATTTGCGAAATTATTGGCATACATTAATTAAGATCTTGAATCCTTGCGATACTAATCTGTCAAATTTTCATATGTCCAAAGACCCCTAGCGTTAAAAACTGGTTTAATCTTATTTACAGTTAATTATAGCAATGTATTTATTTATTAAATATGTTAGGTGGTTTTATGGTAGTTTATAAAAAAAATAATTTAAGAAAAAAAACAAAGTCTTTTAAAGAAGCTAAAATAACGCAATATGATGTTATTGCTAATTTAGCTTTAACAAATTCAATTGAACATTTGAATTTATCTTATTCGCAAAAATTGTGTGGAGCTGAAGGTTCTGTTGAATTTAAAGATGAAGGGGTTTATACCTATGATAATAAAGGTAAACGGTATTTAGACTGTTTGGGCGGTTATGGAATATTTAATATTGGCCATCGTCATCCCAAAGTTATTTCTGCTGTTAAAGCTCAATTAGATCAAGTCTGTTTACATAGTCAGGATCTGTTAAATCCATGGGCTGCTTATTTAGCCAGTCAATTGGCTAAGATTACTCCGGGTAATTTAAAATACACTTTCTTTTGTAATAGTGGCACTGAAGCTGTTGAAGGAGCTTTGAAACTGGCTCGATTATATACCGGAAAAAGTGAAATTATCTCGACGAAAAATTCGTATCATGGGGTTAGTTTAGGGGCTTTATCCGCGACGGGTCGGGATGTTTTCCGTAAGCCATTTGAACCATTACTTAATGGTTTTACGCATGTTCCTTTTGGTGATATTGACGCATTGGCTAAAGCTATAACTAAAGATACAGCCTGCGTTATTTTAGAACCAATTCAAGGTGAAGGTGGTATTAACTTACCGCCAGCTGGATACCTTAAACAGGTTCGTAAATTGACTAAACAACATAACATTTTGCTTATTCTCGATGAAGTTCAGACTGGTATGGGGCGAACTGGTAAGATGTTTGCTTGTGAACATGAAAGTGTTGTTCCCGATATTTTATGTTTAGCTAAGGCTCTTGGTGGTGGCGTTATGCCAATTGGTTGTTTTATGTCTAATGCTAAAGTTTGGCAGGCCTTTACACCTAACCCAACCATTCATAATTCTACTTTTGGTGGAAATCCGTTAGCTTGTGCAGCTGCTAGTGCTACTATTGAAGTGTTATTAGAAGAACATTTGATTGCGCGTTCTATGGTTATGGGCAATTATTTCTTCACTGAGTTAAATAAATTAAAATGTAAATATCCTAATATTCTTAAAGACGTAAGAGGCAAGGGTTTATTAATTGGTCTGGAATTTAATTCTCAAGATTTGCGTGAAGATATTCAGGTTAAATTATTCCATAAAGGTGTATTAGTGGCTGCAACCCTCAATGCTAATTCAACCATTCGCATTGAACCACCACTTATTATTACGCAAAGTCAGATTGATTTTGTGATAACTACTTTGGATTATATTTTAACTGAGTTAAATGCCAAGATTAAACCTATTAAAACTAAAATTTTGAAAAAGGCTAATTAAATTTTTTAAGGAGATTTATTTTGTTAAATGTTATAAATCTGTTAACTTATCAGGTTAAAGCTAAGAATTACCAAGAGAATTGTAAAGATCTTAAAGTCTTACTTAATCATTATTTGACTCAAGAACGCCATACAAAATTGCCGACAACGTTTAATACTGCTAATAATCTGTTACAATCGCCTAAAAAGTTTTTTGTAAAATAGTTCGTATTATTTTATTGTCGTATTGACTGCCTATCTGTTAGAATTCATAAGTCGATGTTAAGTGAAGAGAACTATGAATTCGCAAGTATTGTGTATTGAAACAAATGAAGCGCCTAAAGCTATTGGTCCTTATTCACAAGGTGTGGTTTTTAATAATTTAATTTTCGTATCAGGTCAATTGCCGATATCGCCAGTTACTGGCGATTTGATTACTGGTGATATAAAAGAACAAACTCGACAAATTTTAATTAATATCGATAATATACTTAAGGCCGCTAATTCTGGATATCAGAATATTGTCAAGGTAAATATTTACCTGACAAATCTTAATGATTTTCCTTTAATGAATCAAGTTTATGCTGATTTTTTTGGTACTCATAAACCAGCTAGGGCCACGGTTGGTGTTAATGCCTTAGTTAAAGGTGCACAAATCGAAATTGATGTTATTGCTTATGTCAATAATTAGATGCATTAATGGTGAGTAAGGTTTATTAATGATTAGCTTAACAATTATAAATGTCCTTATTGTTGTAATAGCTATCGTTGCTTCAATTATTGATATTAAAACCAAGAAAATCCCTAATTATCTTAATTTTGGCGGTGCAATCTTAGGACTGGTTCTTAATACTTTGAACCGTGGCTGGCAAGGTTTATTTATTTCTATTTTAGCGTATATTATTGCCGTTGTCATAATGATTGTGCTTGATCCTAAACATAAAGTTGGTTATGGTGATGTAAAATTAATGGGCTGTATTGGTGCATTTATTGGACCAAAATTAATTTTAATTACCTGGTTCTTTTATGCATTTTTGTTTGGATTCTATTCAGTTATTCGCATCGCCTTAGTTATTCCCTGGCGAAAACTTTGTTGGGATTATATCTTAGCAATGCAAACCAAACAAGCTTTTGTCTTTAATTTTGATAAAACCAATTTAAATAACGTTTTAAAATCCAGGATTTCTTTAGCACCATTTATTGCTTTAAGCTTGATAATTACTTTAAACTGGGGCGAATTTATTATTCAAATGATTATGAATTCAAAACCCTAAAGTTAATATAATTTGCTGGTCAATTTACCAATAATCAGTAATTTAAATTTATTTAGATCAACTCAATATGTAGGTTTTGCAAGGTCTATCTTTAGTTTAAGAATTCAATTTTAAGTTGATCATTTATTGAAGAATTACTTTGTCTAATTGAATTTATTGGTAATTCTAAACATGCCTTTGCTTTAGAATAAACTTTTGTAAACTGCCAAGGTTGGATATTTTCAACTAAGGCAACAATTTCTAGATTTTGATTATAAAAGATTACATCAATAGGGTAACGCATAAAAAACATATGAATTGATTTACAAGGCTCAATAATTAAACCAGATCCTGGCTTGAATTTTTTTGTTAAAAGTAAGCCAATTAGTCTTGTTAAAAATGTATCAGCAATTACTGTCTGTCTAGATACATAGAGACTGCTATTTACATTGTATACTTGACAAATTTTACTTAGCACCAGTGCCGCCACCCATCGATGGACCAAGTGATGTGACAATAGTTAAGGCAGCTGGACCAAGCATTGGTAATAAAATCAAAGGCATAACAAATAACATAATGACAGGAACCATTTTAACTGGTACTTTGGCTGCTATTTCTTCTTGTTTACGTTTTAATCTATCCCTTAAGGCTTCAGCTTGTTGGCGTAAGGGATAGCTTATATCAGCACCTTTACTTTCGGCTGCAATTAAACCAGCTGCCATATTAATCAATTCTTCAACACCACAGCGTTCGCCCATTTCTCTTAAAGCAATTGGTACCGATTTAGCAAACATTTTAACATCACTAATTAGTTGTTGCATTTCATTAGATAGTAATGGGCATGATTCAGTAGTTTCTTTGCTTAATTTATCAACGCCAGCTAGTAAACTTAAACCTGCTTGAGAACATACTATCAATAAATCTAAAACGGTCGGTAATTCTTTGACGATTTGGGCTTGTCTTTGTCGGGCTCGACCGGCTAAGAAAAAATTAGGAATAGTCCAACCAACTAAAATTGTAAAAAATGACAGTAATATATTCATTGGGTTAGATAAAGCTGCTGAAACACCCCAAAGGATACAAAATATTCCAACAGCCCCTTTAATACCCATAAAACGATGTAAATGTTGTTTGGTGCGATAATTAGCAAAACTTAACAGCTCAATTGTACGTTTATCGACTAAAAATGGAGCCATGGTAATTAGTTGTTTACCGAGGCCTTCAAACAGTATGAGCAAGGCCGAGTCTTTTGGTGCTTCTTGGCTTTCAATTTCTTTTTCATTGCGTTTTTTGATCCTAACTGAATAGGTATCCATATAATTATCCATTGCCGGTTTGGTAATGGCGAAGCCTAAAAGCAGTACGGATAAAAATACAAGAAAACTTACTAAACCACTTGAACTCATTATATGCTTAAACCTCGAAAGTTGTCATTTTCATTAAAATGTAAAAACCAATTAATTCCCAGATTACAAATACAGCTAAAGCAATGCGGGCAAAGAAGTTATTTAAAAACGGCATAATATAATTAGGTGCCATTGTGTAAGTTAAAAGGGTAATAAAATAGGGCAGACTACCAATAAACATTGCTGTAGCTTTACCTTGTGAGGTTAAACTGTCCATATAATCACGCAGTTTAAATCGTTCGCGAATAGCATCGGCTATTTCGGCTATTACATCAGCTAAATTTCCACCTACATCTTGTGAGATAAAAATTGCGGTAATGAGTAACCTAAAATCAGCTGCTTTAATTCTAAGACTCATTTCCTTAAGTGATTCACGAAAAGGCTTGCCAAGTTGTAATGATACTAGCCCTCTTTTAAATTCACCACGTATAGGTTCTGGTGCTGTTTCGGATAATAATTTAAAAACTTCGATAATTGGTGAACCTGCTCTAAGCGAACTCACCATTGTTTCTAAAATTTGAGGCAATTGAGCCGTCATTTTGGCCTGGCGATTTTTAGCAATTTTTTTTAAAGCAAAAATAAAGCCATAACCACCAAAGGGTAAGCCAAAAAAGAAAGCAATAGGAGCTAGCATTGGCGACATATAGGCACAACCGCCGGCAAAAATAAGCCCACCACCAAAAATAGAAAGTCCCCAATACATTTTCATTTTGTCATACTGATTTTCTAAACCAGCTGTATCAAGTAAAGTAGCCAAAAAATTAGTTCTTTGGGTTACGAATAAATTTATTTCTTCGGTTGGTTTGGTTTTTGATTTAAATTTATTTTGTTGTTTGCTTAAACGCGTAAGTTCACCAGAAAACCCTGATTGACTTGCTGCTATTAATAAAACTCCACCCAAAAGAATTATAAAAAAGACAATTATTGGAATTGATGTTGCCATATTATTTTTGTATTTCCTGATTACAACCTACAACTTTATTATCTTAACCATTCTAATTTAAACGGAACTGATTCTTGTTCGAGTTGATCTAAAAATTTTGGTGGCAATCCTGAGCCAACATGCCTACATTTAAAGAAGCCTCTTGGATCACGCCCTTCTCGTTCAAGTAAGAACATCGAGCTTATAGCAATAGTGTCACCTTCCATACCGGTTATTTCAGCAATTTCGGTTAGACGCCTGGTCCCATCTTCTAAACGACGAATCTGAATAATGACCTGTAGTGCTGAAGCTATAAGTTCACGAGCTGCTTTTGGCGGCATTTCAGCTCCAGACATTAGAATCATGTTTTCTAGACGTTTAGTACAGTCCCGTGGAGTATTAGCATGGATCGTGGTCATTGAACCACCGTGACCCGTATTCATGGCCTGTAACATATCAAACGCTTCTTCACCCCGACATTCCCCAAGAATTATTCGATCAGGCCGCATCCGTAAACAGTTTACTACAAGCATCCGTTGATTAATTTGACCTTTGCCTTCAGTGTTAGGTGGTCTGGTTTCCATTCTTACCCAGTGCTCATGTTGTAGCCTTAATTCAGCAGCATCTTCAATCGTAATAATTCGTTCACGAGGATTAATATGCGCTGATAAAGCATTCAAAAGTGTTGTTTTACCAGAACCGGTACCTCCTGAGATAATCATATTAATCCGTCCTTTAACCAAAGCTTTTAAAACTTCAGCCATTTGAACTGATAAAGCGCCCTTTTCAACTAATTGACCTAATGACATAATAGATGTACCAAACATCCGGATGGTAACTGTTGGCCCATCAATGGTTACTGGTGGAATGGTGGCATTAACCCGTGAACCGTTTGGTAAACGGGCATCAACCATTGGCGAATTATCATCAAGACGACGACCCAGTGGTTGAATAATTTTGTCAATTGTCATTCTTAAGTGGCGGTTATCTTCAAAAACTACATTGGTTTTTTCGAGACGTCCATTGCGTTCAACATAAATACTGTGACAACCGTTAACGCAAATATCACCAATGCTTGGATCGCGAAGAAGTGGGCCTAGCGGTCCAAACCCAAATACTTCATCTAAAACATTTTGTAATAATATACCTTTTTCCATCATGGTTAATGGGGCTGGATCAGAATTTACAATTTCTCTAATTCTCTGTCTGACCTGTTGCTGGGTATCTTCAGAAATATTAGTTAATCTTGAAGTGTCTAATTCTCTACGTAATTGTTCAATAATTAATTTTTCCCGTTCACGAATAAGTTGTTGATTCGCCGAAAATTTGGTACTAGAGTCTTGTGTAGATGATCCCGATGAACTTTCACCATGGCCACCAAAATGGCCACTATCATCTTTAGCGTCAATTCTCTCAATATCTGATTTACTTGGACCCGATGTTTCCGTTACCCCAGCACTTGAATTTCGACCAGTTTCTAGTCCCGATCCGCCAACAGTTTTGGATGCCTGGGTTTGGTAACCTTTATTACCCAGACCCGTTGACTGTTGATTACCACCCAGACCCGTTGACTGTTGATTACCACCCAGTCCAGTTGACTGTTGACTACCACCCAGCCCAGTTGAGCCATCTTTACTACCGAATTGGGTACCTGTTTGACCTCCGGATAACCCAGTGTTTTGATCTTTGCCAACTAAGCCACCAGTACCCTGATTAGGCGATGCAACTTCGCCGCCTTGACGTTGACGTACTAGTTGACCCATTAAAGATGACGCTGGACGAGCCGGCAAATTTTGGTCTTTTCTTTGATCACCCATATTCTCACCATCCTGTTTAAAAACGCAAAAGAATTGTTTGAATTATTTTTTAATTAAACATTCTACTTAATTTAATTGTTCCCAATAAGCCGAAAAAATATGTTAGGGAATTAAAAATAAAAAAAAATTAACAATTATTTTTTCTTACCAAAAATTGCTGGTATTTTAAAGAATGAGGCTTTTTCGGTTTCTTTTGAAGTCAAAAGCAATTGTTCACCACCAGCTATACGTTTAGCTAAAGAGTCCAGTGATTTACCCAGTGTTGTATGGCCAGGGGCTATTTGACCTTGATTAATAACCCATTTAGCGGTTTTGGCATCACTAGGTATTTCGTGATAAACAGGATAATTTAAATTGGCTTTACATTCACTTAAAACATCTGGTGGCAACCATTCAGATCGGTTAATTACTAACAATAGTTTATCCTGCGCATAATGGGCTTTAAATGTATCAATGCATTTGCGTGCATTTAAAATAGCCGCCCAATTATATTCGGTAATCACTAATACATTATCTGCTAGATCTAAAGTAGCTATAGCTCTTTCGTCAAGAAGGTTTTTCGGTAAATCTACCAAGACATATCTAAATTCTTGTTTGGCTGTAAATAATATTTCTTGAACTTGCGCTGCGTATATGTCACCAATATCTTCTAATTCTGGCGGGGCTGCAAGTATGCTTAACTTGTCATCATATTTAGTCATAAGATTTCTTAAATATGTTGCATCAAAATTAGTATGAGAAAAATCAATGGTACTTAAGGAAAATGATGGATCAAGATTTAAGTAATGAGATACCATACCGAATTGAAGGTCTAAATCTACTATACAAGATTCCCCGTATTTGGATAAATGTCCAGCTAAATTAGTACATATTGAGGTTGCCCCAATTCCACCGGTTGGACTGAATACGGCTATAACCTTACCGCCTGCTACATTAACTGACTCAGACTGTTGTTTCAGCTGAATGCTTTGTACCGCTGCCGGTAAATCAGTACGCCAGCGTTCAGCATCTAAGAAGTCCGATGCTCCTAGCCGATACGCAGTTCTGATAAGTTCTGGATCCGGTACATCATAACTAACAAAAAAATACAATTGGGGAAATGTTTCCCTAAGTTCAGCTAGTAAAGATAATCCTCTAACCGGAGCTGGACTTAATTCAATCCAGACAAGTTTAGGATGTAAACTACCGATTTGTTCGCGAGCCATACTGCCCGATACGGTACTGACCAACGCTAGCCAGGGTTGTGAATGGATAAGGTCTTCAATAGTTTGTCGTTTATCTAATCCAGCATCACAAACTAGCAGCGTTGTCAGTTTCATATTTCTAAGTCTCTCCTTACATAAATTTGATAATCTTTATTATATATTAACCTTGTGGTACTTGTAAAACATTTTTACTGCTTCCTGACCAGATTTCAATTTCATGCAGCGGAGGAGGAGCAACATCGCCACCACCACCATTGCCAGTATCAGGGCTAACTCCACTGTCACCAGCTCCAGGAATTGGTGGTGGTGCTGGTAATGAATTAGGCGCAGGTAAATTTGCGGTAGTATCGCTAGGCATGTTAGGAT
Organism: bacterium; assembly: GCA_021815785.1. Lineage (GTDB taxonomy): Bacteria > Cyanobacteriota > Vampirovibrionia > Obscuribacterales > JAKAZS01 > JAKAZS01. Next base: position 28,411 of record JAKAZS010000001.1, on the reverse strand, counting down.
TACTGCCACCGCTACTACCATTGTCGCCAGCTTTTTGGAATAATGAAGTTACATCAACAGTAGCTAATGGTGTATTATCTTTTTCACTTCTTAAGGTTAAGTATAGCTTTGCAGCCATTATTGCTTTAATTAGCTTGTCGGCATCTTCGGGTGTGACCGCAACCGTTACACAGCTGGCTGGAGCAGCAGCTTGCCCACTACCAGCTCCAGCTTTCTGGAAGGTTTGACCTACAGCAATAACTTCAATGTCAGAAAGTATTGGCGATGCTTTAGTATCGGCGGCTGATCCGGCTGAAGCTACAATGTCAACATGGCTTTCAGGCGTAATAAATCCAGCTACGCCAGAATTGGTATCAACACCAAAAGTTACAGCCCGGTATCCTTCTTTAATTTTTTGATCAAAAGTCATCACCTTAGCAGCAACAGCAAAATCTGAAGACCGAAGCATTTGACCTGCAGCAATATTTACTTTGGCAGTTTGCCCTTGAGCCATTTGTAAATTCTGGATACTATCTATTGGAATTTTACTTTGTTCTGTTTCTTTTAATTCCAACATCTCACTGGTAATGATTTCACCTTCAGGAATATCTTTTTTTGCTAGTACTACTGAGCCTTTTGCATTCATTTTACTTTCATATTCTTGCTTGACTCGATTCTTTTCATCTTCTTGTTCACTAAACTGTTTATTGGTAACTACCATTGCTATAACCGCCATAACTAAGACTATGGCAACTAATACAACCGGATTTAATCTGGTTATATTTAACCACAACATACGTAATGGATTCATTTAAACTTACCCCCTTAAAAACCTTACAAATTAGAATTCTAATTTAGACGTGATAACAGTATTTTTACACATTTTTTATTAATTTTGCTTTTGACTTCTGAATTTTGTATTTTTTATGATTAGAATTCTTAACATTTTATAATTATTTTTCTTACCAACCAATTTCTTGGTTATTTGTTAGATATATACCCTGTTAATTTATCTATTAAACATATTAGGGATGAATAAATCCATCCCTAATATAATATTTATTTAATATTTTGTTATTTGTTAGTTTTATTACGATGATGCTGTTGAGTCTAAGTTGTTTAACTGACTGGCAACAGATGAGAATGCGTTCGAAATTGCAGTCTTTAAACCACCAGTTACGAAAGTGAATACAATTGATACTAGTACAGCAACGAATGCTAAAATTGCACCATATTCTGTAATACCCTGTCCTGATTCTTCGCTAATAAAATTTTCGATGAATTTTTGATTTGACATTATGTTGTCCTCCCTGAATTTCAAAGCTTAATCAGCTTTGGTTTAGAATTGTAGTAAATAAATTTTTATTAAAGTCAAAATTGTACACTATAGAAAGTAAAATATAAACAGATTTTATCAATAAATATTAAATTATATTGTTAACCTCCTTTTTAGGGAAATTTAAGATTTATAATAATTACTTACCCTCCTAATATTAATTTTAACTTGACAATCTAAATTTGCCTAGGCCTTTTAGATTAAATCTTTAAAAAAAGTTTATTTTAAAATTTAATAATCTAATGAGTAAGTATGATGTGGAGGGTTTAAGTAATCATGTTCTTACAACCTAAAATCCAGGATTCATTAACTAAACTAATAATTGCCTTGTCGCTGAAATATAAGGCAAATCAAGTTTGGTCATATTCAGATGGAAAGCAGTTTTCTATTGAAGTTGCCAGTTTGATTGGAATATTATTGCTTTTTGTTAAGCAATATAAAATTGATTTGAATTTTAATACTTTATTTGATTCTTTAAATATTGATGAATTAATTGAGGTTATTAAGTCAGAGATTTTAAAAAATCAAAATCTTGACGGTGGTTGGACTACAGCTAATAAGATTGGCCAATCTGATTGGAATACTGGTCGAGCTTTATTATTTTTAAGATATTTTACCTATTTTAATAAGAGTAAGGATAAGCAAATTGATGAATCTATCAATAAAGCGATTTATTTTCTTGCAGCAATTCGTAATGAATTATTTAATCCAACTGTTTTTTATCGATTATTATTATATGTAATTGATGGTGAACCAGCTTTAAGGTATGGTCGAGGCTGGCCTTGGGATGTAAACTGTTATCAGTGGATTGAACCAACTTGTTATAATTTATTAGCTTTTAAATTGCCACAAAAAAATACTAGCGAATATTTCCAGAAAATTATTAAGCAAGCAAATCGCTATTTATTAGAACATAGTTGTCTTCATGGAGGATGGAATTATGGCAATGATATTATCTTGGGTCATGAGATCCCCGCTATTACCGCTACAACAGCTGAGACTTTAATTACATTACAGGATGTAAAAACGCATCCGGTAATAAATTTAGCGCTTAAATACTTACTTTCAAATGTTAATAGTGGCTCTACAGTTACGGAACTGGCCTTAACTCAAATCGTAAACGATATTTATCAGGTTAAAAATGATATTTGGCTTAATAGTTTGCTTGAAAAACAAAACAAAGATGGTAGTTTTGGTTTAAATAATTATGTATCGGCTTTAGCTGGTTTAAGTTTGTTAACTGGTTTAGGCTATAATGCTTTTAAGATGTCTTAATTGTGGTTGGTGAATGGATAAATCGCGACGAGTTTTTTTACAGTTGTTACTGACATCGTTTTTGTTAAGTGCTTGCCAGCGTGCCAAGAAATTAGATTTTGGGACGTTTAAACCACCAACAGCTAGTCAGTTAGAAAATCGTAATAAACACATATCCAAAGTTGCGGTAATTGAATCGCATAAATATGATGAAGATGAAATATTGGAAAATTTAAAAAAATATATTCAATATTTTCCCAATTTAAATCTTGAAAATAAAACCGTTATCCTTAAACCTAATATGGTTGATTATTGGCCAGGCAAAGTTATTTCAACCAATGCTATTTTTTTAGCTAGTGTTATTAGACTTTGTGAGTATCTCCAGGCTAAAGATATTATCGTAGCTGAGGGATCTGGTAATTTTCGCGATACTGAATTTGTTTTGGCTAAAACTGGTATTGGTGATGTCTGCAAGGCTAAACAAGTAAAATTTGTTGACCTTAATATAGATGATATTGAACCAGTAGCTAACCCAGATGGTTTTAGTGGCATAAATCCTTTTTATTTACCCAAAACAATTCTAAATGCTGACGTTATTATTAGTCTACCTAAAATGAAATGCCATCATTGGGCTTTATTAACAGCTTCAATGAAAAATTTTTTTGGCATTGTCCCTGGCAAAAAATATGGTTGGCCGAAAAATTTATTACATCACCGTGGTATTCCTCGATGTATTATTGATTTGATTTTACTGGCTAAACCTCATTTTGCCATAGTTGATGGTATTTTAGCAATGGAAGGCGATGGACCACTTAATGGGGATGCGGTTGAAGCTAATCTGATTATTATGGGCGATGATTTGGCTAGTGTCGATGCGACTTGTGCCCGAGTAATGGAATTGGAGCTTGATAAAATTCCCTATTTAGCCATGGCTGGTAAAGTAATTGGCAATATTGATAATGACCATATTGAAATTCTTGGTTCGCCAATTGCCAAGGTTAAAAAAGCCTTTAAAAGACCAATTACGTATATCAACTCAGAACTTTTAAGTTTAGGAAAAAATCAATCTAGTTAAAATTTAGCAAATAATTAAATCTTTTTTAGATCACATTCTTTATACATGCAAATATCTCCTGACATGATATTGTTGTCAAAGGTAAATTAGATATCAAGAATTATGGAGGTAATTAATGACAAGCAGAATTAAACCTATTGAAGCCGATAATGCTAGTAAAGAACAAAATGAAGTTTTAAATTTAATCAACCAAAAATTTGGTAGAATTCCTAATATTTTTGCCCTTATGGCTAATTCACCACAAAGCATTAAAGGTTATCTGGCCTTTAATGAGGCTTTGTCCAATGGTGTGCTAAGTCCCCAAATTCGTGAACGTATTGCCATAGTAGTCGCTGAAACGCATTTGTGTGAATATTGTTTAAGTGCTCACGTGGCTATAGCTAAACAAATTGGTCTGGATGATGCTGAAATAATGAAAGCTCGACAAGTCCAATCGCAAGAGCCCAAAATTGATGCCATGCTTGGATTTGCGCGCAATTTATTATTACGTAAAGCAGATTTGCCGGAGTCGGATTATTCGGATTTGAAAGCTACCGGAGTCACCGATGCTGAAATTACGGAAATTATTGCCAATGTGGCTTTAAATGTCTTTACAAATTATTTTAATCATGTGGCCAAAACTGAGGTTGATTTTCCTAAGGTCAAATTAGCTTTTCCGGTATAGTTATCTTGAAAACTTTAAAAAATATAATTTTGCAAATGCTTAGTTTTTTGCTAAAATATTTTAAGTTGGTAAGCTTGTTGTAAGGTAAATTAATTTCAAAGATATATTTCTTGTCAAGAATTCAATAATTAAAATTTATAAATATTGAATCAATAGTCTTTTAATTACGTCGTTATTATCATTAATTGAAAACTAAATAGGTTGTGTAATATGAATCATCCCTTAAAAATCTCTTTAAAACTGCTCGTTTTAACATTGCTTTGTTGCTTTTCCAGTTTGAAATTAATGGCCAAACCTTGTAACCCTATAAATGCTAAAATTGTCAAATCAAGTACGCCTATCGACGATAACTTAATTTCTTTGACTAAAGCAGCGGCTAATCTGCCTCCGCAAATGCGAGCCCGCCTGGATCGAGGTGAAGTTATCGTTGGGTTAAAAGAAATTGATGGTATCAAATATGTCTCGGGAAGAATTCTAATTAATGCGCCACCAGCTAAAGTATGGCCAATAATGGTAAACCCGTTTGAATTTCAAAAGAAAATTTCACCACGTATGAGTGACGTATTAGTTTTAGTTGATAAAGAGTCTGAATCCATATTAAAAGTAACTTTAGATGTTCCTTTTCCTTTGCCTAAAGTAACTTATGTGGTTAAATCAGACTATGAAAAAGATAAATCAGTTAAATTTAGAAGAATTGGTGGGCTTATAAAGGATTTTCGCGGAACTTGGGAAATGCAGTCAGCTGATAATGGTACTAAAACCGATTTGACTTATTGTATGTTTATTGATCCAGGATTCCCTGTACCTCAGTTTATCATTCGTGAAGGCGTAAAAATGGAATTACCTTCTACTTTAATTGGCCTAAGAAATCGTGTGGTAAAATTAACCAATCCCCATGAAATACCTGTTAGACATACTATTTTAGCGGCTGTTAATTATTCTAAAAATACTATTCATTAAATGTATAATTTAAGTTATAGAATGACAGCTGAGTTGCGTGATTAATTGATAAAGCAGAACATCGTTACTTTTCTAACTTATTAATTAAAGGTAAGAGTAAGTATAGTATTATTGAAGCTAAAAGAGCTGATATGGCCATGCTTAAGAATACATAAGCATAAGCTATCGGGTTGTTAATATTGCACAGACTGCACCATAGACCGGCTAAAAAATTACCCAGGGCATAGGATAAATACCAAATTCCTAAAACTAAGCCAACATAACGCGATGGAGCTAGTTTCGTAACAGTGCTTAACCCAACTGGACTTAAACAAAGTTCACCTAAAACTTCAAATAAATAACATCCTACAATCCAGAGAGGACTAATTTTATGGGTTAAAGCTAAATATGATGCTGGTACCATTAAACATATTCCAATACCTAATAAAATCAGCCCCAAAACAAATTTAGCCTGACTGCTTGGTTGTTTGTTGCCTAAATTTAACCAGAGTTTAGATATTAAGGGGGCAAAAATAATTATAAATACAGCTTGAAATGTTTGGAGGTATGATGGTGGAAAGTTATAATTGCCAATTTGACAATTGGTATATTTATTGGCAAATATATTGAGTGAAGCTCCGCCTTGTTCATACACAGCCCAGAACATGGCTGAAAATAAGAATAATAAGGCAATTATCAATAATTTATTGGTTTCAGTTTTGGTTAAAGGGGTGAATACTGGCAGATTTAAATCAATATGACTTGGTTTGACTTGACCATCAGGAATTAGATATTTTTGCCGGATAAAAGTGATTAAGCCTAAAATCATACCAATAGCGGCAGCGCCAAAACCAAAATGCCAGGACATTTTTGGATCGAGATGACAAATGGTAAGGAAACTTTTAAATTCGTTGCTTTGGGCTAAAAAGCCACATACTAGTGGTGCTAGAGCCGCACCAAGGTTAATTCCCATATAGAAGATAATAAAACCACTATCACGTTTGCTTTCATTATCTATATAAAGGTTGCCAACTATTGAGCTTACACTTGGCTTTAATAAGCCGGTACCAATAACAATGGCAATCAGTCCAGAATAAAAAAACGGTAAGGTGTTAATGGTTAAGAGAATGTGACCTAAGGCGATAATACTGCCACCAATTATTATCGCTAGTTTAGGCCCTAGATAGTTATCTGCAATAAATCCTCCCGGAATTGCCGTCATATAAACTAAACTGGTATAGATACCATAAATTATTGAGGCAAACGGACTGGTAAAATTAAGGCCTCCTTCTTGAGGAGAAGCTATCATGTATAAAATTAAGATTGCGCGCATACCATAATAGCTAAAACGCTCCCATAATTCAGTAAAAAATAATACTTGTAATCCTTTGGGATGATTGTTTAAAAGCAAGGATAAGGGATTCAATTAGTTACCTCAAAGCTTTAAAAAATTAATTGTTGTCAATATTTAATTCGTTGATTAAATTAATAAATTTATTTAACTCTGCTTCATTTAGATTTAAACTTTCCTTTAAATAAGTTGATAAAGCTTGTTTAGGCGATTCTAATATGGCTTCTTGTAAATTAGGGATTCTGATTCTGCTAAAACTTGGTTTGATATCAGGAATTAATTTATAACTCATGGCTGGAGTGCAGATTTTTTTTATTTCAGTTTCATTTAATTTATAAAGATTATCACTATCAATTGTATATTTTATTCGCAAAACACAATCATTAATATTATAGTTATTTATTTTTTGGGCTAAAAACAAATTAGGGTTGTCAATATTTCTCAAGTCAGTTTCAATCGTTATAAATGGACGAGGATTAAGGGAATGAAATTTATAACTTGTGCCTGCCCTATTTAAGCTTACTTGAACAAAACCTTTATCTTCAGACTCTTCACCAAAATCCACTCGGTCAATTGAACCACAATATACTATTGCGGGATTTGCTCGATTAATAATTTGGTGTTTATGAACATGGCCAAGTGCTACATAGTCAATTTTGTCATTCATAAATAGTGATACGGGGAAAGTTAGACTGTAACCTAAGAGTAATTCTTCTTCAATACCAGCTAAAGCTTTATCAACGGTCATATGCGCGGTAATAATGCTTGGTAAAGTTGAATCAAGTTTATTATAGTAGTCTTGAAGAATTGTTTCGACCTGATTAATAATTGTTTCATCAAGATTGGCATTGCCTAAAGATTGTAATTGGCTTTGGGTGGATAAAAGATGTTTAGTGATATGGGGTAGACCAATGAGTTGGAATTTACCATTTTTACATTTAAAAGTTTGCAGACATGGGCTATCAATAATATAAACATTTTCGACTTTTAAACTGTCAAATACTGATAAAGCATGGCTTTTGGTTGACTTGTGAATTTGATCATGATTTCCTACCAGTAATATGGTAATAATATTATTTTGCGATAGGCGTTTTATTTCCCGGGCAAAGTATTTTTGATATATTGGTTCAGGGTTGGCAGTTTTATAGGCATCACCAGCAAAAATCACACAATCGGTCTGATTGTCGATGGCAAAATCGACAACTTTAGTAAAACTGGCAGTAAAGTCTTCAAATCTAGTGTTTAAACCAGTTTGAGGATTAATTTTGCCATGGCTTTCACCCGAACCAAAATGTATATCTGAAACATGTATAATTTCAATTGACATAGTTTTAAAGAATTAATTTTTAGCCTAAATATATAATACAATTTATAGTATGAATAAAGTCAAAAAATATTTAAGTTTATTTCTTGTTGTCAATATCTCATTGGTTCAAGTAAGCCATGCGTTTAACAATAATGATATTATTGATGTAATTAAACGCAGTCAGGTAATACCAGCTAATAAACAAGTTCAGGTTAAAATAAGTAATAAGGAAGTAGTGCTATCCATGTATTACAGTTCTAAGGCTTTAGATCAAGATTGTAAGATTGATGCTGTGTTGTTGGCTCGAGCTATTATGCAGAAATATCCTAACGAAGTTTCGTTGGTACGCATTTTTTTCTATGACAATATTAAAACTGATGAATATCGTATGGTAGTAGTTCGATCTGGTGATATTCAATCTTTTGGTAAGGGTAAGTTGGATGAAAAATTATTGTTTTCGGTTATTGATGTAATTAAAGGACGAATAGCTCATTCCTCCACAGCACCAACATTAATTACGAATATTAATATGCTAGTGCCAGGCATTCGGCTTGAAGAAAGACAGGCTTTGCTTGCCTCTATTTTAGCTTGTCGCAAACGTGGTGGTAATATTAATATAGCCATGAATCAGTTTATAAAATTAGAAGATGCTGCCAAAGCTAACAATGAGTACCTGGTTGACAAATATTTAAATTCTACTAAACGGGAAGTTGATATTCTAACTTATCAAACACAGAATAAAATTAATAACGAAAATAATGAAGCCCCAATTCCTAGTGACGCATCTTACAATGAATTAGCTCAAGTATATAGTTTAATAACCCAGGTTAATGATCATGGAGATAAGGTTGATAGTCAGTTAATGAGTACTTATAATCAGTTGCATCAGTTGGCAAAATCAAGTAGTAATGCAGCTCAGGTTGCACAAGGGTCTAAACTATTAGTCAATCTTTTAATGTCTAGATATAAATATTTAAAATCATATTAAAATATATGTTACAAAAAAATGCAATTGTCGAGCTTGAAATTGATGCTTATGCAACCAATGGTCAAGGAATTAGCCATAATTTAGCAATTCCTGTTTTTGTTGACGGTGTAGTCATTGGTGATAAAATCCTGGTAAAAATTTATGATATTCGTAAATCTTTTGCACTGGGTAAAGTTGTTGAAATTTTAAATCAAAGTCCAGATCGAGTCAAACCATTTTGTCAGCATTTTTCAATTTGTGGTGGCTGTCAGTGGCAGCATTTAGATTATCAAGCTCAGCTTAAGGCTAAACAAGATATTGTCAGAAATTGTTTAATTCATATAGGTGGATTTAAAGATTTATTGGTAGAAACTGTAATTCCAGCAATTGAAAATAAAGCTTATCGTAATAAGGCGCAATTTCCCATCTCTTTTCAAAATAATAAAATTGAAATAGGTTTTTATAAAATTAAATCACATGACTTAATAAATATTAGCGCATGTCCCGTAGCATCAGTGTCAATTAATAAGTTGCTGGAAAATTGTCATATTTTATTGAATAAACATAAGCTGAGAATTTATGATGAAATATCTCAAATTGGCTTATTGCGTCATCTTATTATGCAATATAGTTTTGGACATGAAACTATATTGGTAACTTTAGTCTTAAATACCAAAGATAAATCAAGTATAGATAGTAAGGAAAATCATAAATTAAATTTATTTATGGCTGATTTAAGGCAATCTAATCAGAACATTTCAGGAATTTGTCTGAATTTTAATGATAAACCTGGTAATAAGATTTTAGGGCAAACTTTTTGTAATGGGGTTGGGAATGACTATATAATTGAATCATTGTCAAGCCAATTTGTAAAATGGCCAAATAATAGCAATATTTTAAAATTGAAAATTAAAAGTCAAAGTTTTTTTCAAATAAATCCTCGGATTTGTGAAAAATTAAATGATGAAATTTATAAAGTGGTGGCTTGCCTAAATTCAAATAATAAACTTAATATCATTGATGCCTATGGCGGAATTGGTACGATAGCACTGTGGTTAGCACCATTGGCTAATAAAATAATTTGTCTGGAAATATCCCATCAGGCTATTGAATGTGGTAAGGATAATGCTGAATTAAATGGTATTACTAATATTAATTTTAGCCAAGGCCTAGTCGAAGATAATTTAGCGGGATTTTTATTGAACGATAATTATGATTTAATTATTCTTGATCCACCACGTAAAGGTGTTGATAAAAATGTTTTAGAATTAATCAAAAAACTTTTTATTAAAAATATTATTTATATAAGCTGTAATCCCGCTACCTTAGCTCGGGATTTGAAAATTTTAACAAGTTCTTATCAGAATTTTGCCTATAAAATTAATTTAATTCAGCCTTTGGATATGTTTAGTCATACCTTTCATATTGAAACTATGGTAAGTTTGACTTTATTCCCAGAACCATAAATAAGGCCTGTAATATATTAGTATGCCACAGACAGGTTAAGTAACTATGATCAATGGCACTTTTAAACGAATCTTTGGGTAAATTAAGTTTTTGGCAGATTTTTTTACATGTTGCCAATGCTTCAATAGCTTCAGGATAATTACCTTGAGCCATTAAAGATAAGCCCAGGCTGTAATAAGCATTGGCAATTATAGGATGATTAGGATTGCGAACTACAAATTGCCAATTATTTATACAATATTTAAATATCTGGCAAGCTTCTTTGAATCGATTAAGTTTTCGATAGGTATCAGCTAATTGAAATCCAGTTATAGCAAAACTATTACCTATTCTAAAACGATAGGGGTACATGCTTTGATAAAGTTTACTATAGTAATCTAAAGCAATTTTAGGTTCATTGCTTATCGTATAGGTATTGCCTAATATAGTATAGGCATCCCACAAATAAGGGCTGTTGGGATTAGCCTTAATCATATTTAAAGCTTCTTGGCAATAACTTATATCCCCTTGGTAATCATGACTTAAATAATTGATTCGAGCCAACTTGTTAATTGCTAAAATAATAAATTCATTGTTTTTTAAAGATGTAGCAATTTTTTTTATTTCCAAATAGGTATCACTAGCTTCAACAAATTTATTGGCTTTATAGTAACTAATGCCTAATTGATTTAAGGCGTTTAAATATTGTGGAGAATTTTTCGTACATTCATCAACGACTTCTTGAAGGTTAATTTTGCTCTTTTCAATTTCATCATTATTATTTACGCTAGCATTTTTGCTGCTGTCAAGATTGGGGATAAATAGAAGATTGGTATTAAGATTTTTATAAAGATTATCCTGATTAATTACAATTGAATAACCATAAAAACCTAAAGCACAAATTATCGCAAAAACACCAGTATTTAAAATTATTTTTTCCCAATTAAAATTGACTTTTTTAGGTTTTTCCGATTTTAAATTTATACTAGGTAAAGTGGCTCGACCAAGTTTACTATGGGTAGTTTCATTTTGTTTTAAGGCAATAGCTTTAGATTGCCAGACTTCTTCGGAGGCTACAAAAGCTAAAGCTAAATCATTTTTAAGGTCAGTAACATTTACGTAACGATTACTGGGATTTTTGGCTAAGGCTTTAAACGTCAGTGATTCAATGCGAGCAATAAAATTGGATGATTGCGTTAATGCTAACGGAAATGATTGTGGCAAGTCATTTAAGTGACTTGCGTAATTACTAGTTATATTTTGATTGTTAAAAGGTGGGTCGTTAGTAATTAATTCGTAGATAATACAGCCTAATGAGTAGATGTCACTACTTTTATTAGCTGGTTTGCCCTGAAAGATTTCGGGACTCGAATATTGTGGATTAATGAATTGTTCTTTACTTAAGGTAATGTGATTTTTGTCTTGGTCCTGATCATTTATTAATTTAGCTATTAAAGGATCACAGATTCTAATATTGGTTTCACTATTTTGATCAGTTTGGCAAAGGATATTGCTCGGTTTAAGATCGCCGTGGATGATATTATGATCATGCAAAAAACTAAGGCCATCACTAATTTGATTGATAATTCTGATTAAATCGGTTTTTTTTAAGTTGGTTTGATCTTTTTTAAATTCTTTTAACGAAATTGCATTGCGTAAATATTGCAAAATTTGGTAAAAATTATCGTTTTTATCTAAAATATATTCGTATGATTCTAAAATATTAGGGTGTTTAAGGTTTACAAGAGGGTTTAGCAAATGATCGATTTTTTTGATGGTTTGGATTCGTTTAATAAAATTAGCATTAGCTTTTTTAACAATTATTAAATCAGGAATATTTTTATTATTTAGATTCTTAGCTAAATAAGTAAGATTATTACTACTTTCGCCAAGCAATTCAGTTATTTGATAATTTTCGTTGAGGGTAATCCCTACAAAAGAATCAACATTACCAAATAAAGAAATGTCATTAGGATTTAAGTCATTGTTGTCGCTCATAAATGTTATAATTTCAAGTTACTTAATTTCAAAATATTATAACTTGTAAACAAAATATTTTTAATTATACGGTTTAATATTTCTAATAATTACCCTATTCCTAATGGCTAGCATGACCAAACCGGCCACTGTGACTACCACGATACCAGCCAAGATGTTCCCAGACTGTGGCTCCTGGTCTATGTCCGTAAGACATTGAAGGCCCAAAACTTGTATCAGCCCAAGTCGCATTCTCATCTTGGTCATAGTCATTAAGTGTTTTCAAATGTTTAAACCCATAACCACCTTGATGAAACCCATAACCTTTATTAGATATATTAGGCAAACCATAATTTTTGGCAATTAAAATCTTTGAATTTAGCTTCGGTAAAGTAAAAAAATCAAGTTTTGGCGTTGCCGAGGTTGTAAATATATAGGCTGGCTTAGACAAAGCCACAGGAGTTAACAAGCTTAATCCACATATAATGATGTTTAAATAGCGCATATTGAAATCTTCCTGATTATTGAAATGTGATTATTAATTGTAGTATATCTCTAAATCAGTTATTACATTATAATTTTTGGATAAATTCGGTAAAGATATAGCTTAGTCTTAATAATTAACAAATTATATTCATAATGATTTATTAAACTAAAATTGATCACGACTATATTACTTATTAATGATTAAGTTTAAAATATAGGCTTTACAGTGTCAGTAAGCCCATTATTATTAGTTTCACTTAATCTAAGCTGTTAATTATTATCTCGATTTGAATTCAAATACTTTTATAATAAAATTTCTAATCCATGTATAAATCAATATTTTTGTTAAAACTCTTCTTTATAACTGTTATTTTAATATTTTCATGTTTAAACTTTACGGTAAATTCAGTAATTGCCACTGAAAATTCAATAATTGATTTAAATCGACCATTACAGTTACGCACGCAAATTTCTAAACCACTTACTTTAAATGCGTGTGTTACGATGTCATTAGTTAATTACCCAAGAATTCTTCAACAACAGGCTCTTATTCAAGCTGCAAAAGCTAATATACGTTTGAGAATCATTAAAGAATATATGCCCGAAGCTGATTTACAATATCAAAGTATCTTTGCTTCCCATAATAAAACTACCCAGTTGCTGTTTTCTTCTGATGTGTTTCCCGCTAATATGGGGCCGGGTAATCCATCGGTTAGTATGAAAGGATATTTCTTCAGTGGCTTTGGTACGGTAGTAGATTGGGCTCCTTTAGATTTTGGTTTACATAAAGCAAAAATCAACGTAGCCAAATCAGAGTTAAGTCAGACAGAGGCAGGTTATGCTTCGACCAAACTTGATGTAGCCACTCGTGCTGCGGCTGGTTTTCTAGATGTTGTGGTGGCGCAAGAACAACTAAAAGCCAGTCAAGCTAATGTTGAGCGTTTTGATACTTTTGACCGCATGGTTCATACCCTGGTAGATTCTGATTTAAGACCAGGAGCTGATGCTTCTTTAGCTGATGCCCAGTTAGCTCAGGCGCGTAATCAATTAATAGAATCACGTTATAAGTTAGAAATTGCTATTGCTGATTTATCATATTCAATTGGTTTAGGTGGAAAAAAAATTGATATCGATCCTGGATCGATTGCGCAAATATCCCAGCCTACACTAACGCAACAATATCCACCGGTTTTTAAAGAACATCCGTTAGCTTTAGCTGGCAATGCGATTATTAATACCTCGATGGCGCGGGTTCATGTTTTTGATAAAATGTACGTTCCTACTTTTCACTTTCTGGGTGGGCTAAATTTTAGAGGCGCTGGCTTGAATACCGCTGGGCGATCTACTGCAGCCTATGGTGGAGGTGTTTTGCCGTCTGCGCCAAACTATGATGTTGCTATGATTATGGATTTTCCTTTTTTAGATTTTTTTCGGATACGTGCTGCTCGTAAAGTAGAATTGTATAAAGTTCAAGCTGAACGTCAAAGCTATAATTTAATTATGCAAAGTTTGCAAACTGAAGATTTTAGAGCTAAAGCGCAAGTTAAAGCAGCTATTGAATTGGCGGCAAACATGCCAATTCAGGTTGCTGCAGCTAATGATGCTACTGTTAAGGCGCGAACGCGTTATGAAGTTGGTTTAGGAACTGTTGCCCAGGTAGCTGAAGCTGAGCAGTTATTGGCTAAATCCGTAATGCAAGAAGCCTCGGCGCGAATTGGGGTCTGGAAAGCTTTGTTAGCTACAGCTAATGTCCATGGTAATTTAAAACCATTTTTAAGCCAAGTAGCTAGTATGAGTACGCATTAAGGAGTAATATTCGTGGGTGAAGACCAAGTCAGATTAGCAATGCAGCGACCAATTACCATCATGGTATTGGTCAGCGCCATTATCCTAGTGGCTATATTTGCTATTACTAAAATGAAAATCGATATTTTTCCTGATTTAAAAGTACCTCGTGTATCGGTTATTCAGCCATATGGTGGTATGGATCCAGCTCAGATGGAAGGTTTCATTGTCTCATTTTATGAACAGCATTTTTTATATATTAGCGGTATTGATCATATTGAATCTAAGTCTATTCAAAGTGCCGCTGTATTAGATGTATATTTCCAACCTTCAATGAATATGGCTGATGCCATGTCGCAAGTTTTGGCTCAGGTCGAACGTTCACGCGCTTATATGCCACCAGGAACCGTTACCCCATTTGTTATCCGTTTTGATGTTGGGTCTGTTCCTGTAGGTTATTTAGTTATGGATAGTCCCACACGATCGGTTGGAGAAATTCAAGATTTAGCATACGTAAGAGTACGCCCAAAAGTTTCGACTTTACCAGGGGTATCTATGCCACCACCATTTGGTGGTAACCAGCGTTCAATTGTTATTAGTGTGAATGCCGAAAAATTAAAAGAGTATCACTTAGGACCAGAAGATATTGTCAGTACCTTGGCTAAAGGTAATCCGATTATGCCATCAGGTATTGTAAGAACTGGTGACCTTCAGCGTATGTCAACCATTAATTCAGTTGTATCGGATATCCAGGAATTAGGCAATTTACCGCTTACGATGGGGTCTGGTCCAGCCGTTTACTTAAAAGATATTGGCCGCATCCAGGATACTATCGATATCCCCACTGGTTATGCTTTGGTCAATGGTCGGCAAACTGTTTATCTGGCGATTTCTAAGACTGCCGATGCTTCTACGCTTTCAGTGGTTGATGAAGTTAAAGCGGCCATACCTGAAATTAAAAATGTCTTACCCAAAGATATAAGTGTAAAATATGTATTAGATCAATCGGTTTATGTATCTGAAGCAATTAGTGGGGTTTTATTTGAAGGATTAACCGGTGCTGGCCTAACGGGTCTAATGGTATTAATTTTTTTACAAGATATTCCTAGTGCATTAGTGGTTATTCTCAATATTCCGGTTGCCATATTATCAGCAGTTGTGTGTTTATGGATAAGTGGCCAGACGGTTAATATTATGACTTTAGGTGGATTATCGCTAGCTGTTGGTATTTTAGTTGATGAAGCAACTGTAGCCATTGAAAATATTCATACGCATTTAGGTAAGGGAGAACGCTTATATCTAGCAGTTTGGGAAGCTTTATTAGAAGTTGTAACGCCAAGATTACTGGCTATGTTATCGGTTATTTCAGTATTTGCGCCATCATTTTTTATGAGCGGATCAACCCAGGCTTTATTTGTTCCATTATCGTTAGCGGTTGGCTTTGCCATGATTTCTTCATATATACTATCTAATACTTTTGTACCAGTTCTATCCTGTTGGTTATTAAAACATGCTGAACATAAAGAAGATGATGGTGAGAATGTAAGTCATCAGGGTTTACATGAAGGTGAAGAGCATGGTGGCTTTATGGGTAAAATCCAAAGTCTATATAAAAACGTCGTGCATTTTAACTATAAAATTCGCTGGCCAATTTTATTGGTTTATTTGACCTGTGTTCCAGCTTTAATCTTCATTCTTTTCCCTAGTTTACCGACTGAAATTTTTCCATCAGGTAATCCATCAGCGTTTCAGCTTAGATTACGGGCACCAACTGGTTTACGAATTGAGCGGACGCTTGATATTACCGAAAAAGTACTAGATATAATTAATGAAGAAGCTGGTGGTAAGAACAATGTCGAGGTATCGGTGTCTTACGTTGGTACCCAGCCTCCAAGTTACGCTATTAGTAATGCTTACATGTGGACTAGCGGTCCACAAGAGTCGGTTATTATTGTTGGCCTAAAAGAAAAAGCTAATATTATCATGCACGATCTCCAAAACAAATTAAGAGCTAGATTAGCTAATGAATTTCCTAAATGTTCCTTTACTTTTGAAGCTGGAGATATTATTAATAAAATCATGAATTTTGGAGCACCAACCCCAATCCAGGTTGATGTGAATGGACCTAGTTTCCCTCGTGATACGCAATATGCCAGAGCCTTATTAGAAAAAATGAAGGCAATAAGTTATTTAAAAGATGTTACTATTGTTCAGCCTTTAGATTATCCAACATTAGTTGTTGATGTGGATAGAATCCGAGCTGGTCAGTTAGGTGTTGATTTGACCGCATTAGGCCACGCTTTTGTATCATCAACTTATTCAAGTCGGTTTGTCACTCCAGTCTATTGGCGGGACGCTAATAGTGGTATGTCTTATCAAGTTCAGGTTCAAATTCCTCAGAATGAAATAACTTCAATTAACGATGTTGAATCTACACCAGCTAAAACAGGGCATTATGAAGGTCCGTTTATTCGTGATGTCGCTAATACGCATTATGGAACTATGGTGGGTGAATACGATCGTTATAATATGGCACGTATGGTTAGTATTACGGCAAATATTGCTGGCAATGATTTGGGTTTTGCCTCTAGAGAAGTTGATAAGGCTATTAAAACTTTAGGCACACCACCGCGTGGTGTTAAAGTTAATGTTCGAGGTCAGGTGCCAATTATGAATAATACCTTTATAAGTCTTGGTTTTGGGGTACTATTTGCCGTTGTATCAATATTTTTACTGTTGGTTGGTTATTTCCAATCGGTAAGGCTAGCTATAATAGTCTTGTCGGTAACACCGGCTATTTTATGCGGAGCTCTTATAGCACTTAAATTAACGGGTTCTTCGATAAATATTCAGTCATTTATGGGCACAATTATGTCAATAGGTATTGGTGTGGCTAATTCTATTCTTGTCGTTGACTTTTCCGAAGTTAGACGTCTTGATGGCATGAGTGCCCAAGATGCAGCCTTAGGCGGAGCGGTATCACGGTTGCGACCAGTTATGATGACTTCTATCGCTATGATAGCTGGTATGGTTCCGATGGCTTTGGGCCTGGGTGAAGGTGGCGATCGAAATGCGCCACTGGGTCGAGCGGTTATTGGTGGTTTGGTTTTTTCTACTTCAACCGTATTTATGGTAGTACCTTTAATTTTTGGTATTGTCCAACGCAAAACTAGTCGTAACAAACCAACTATGCATCCAGACGATGTTTACTCTTGAAAAGATGATAAGATTGGTTTTGAATAACGAAATTAAGCGAAGTTAATTTATACAGTAAATGAAGAAAAGGTAAATTTAAAATGAAAGCAATAATAAATAAACAAAATTTTTTTAAAATAATACCACTAATTAGTGTTTTATTAATTTCTTCATGTGGCCAGAAAAAAGAAGAAGAAAAAGCTAATGGTCCACAGGTTCCAACTGTTTTAGCTTCAAAAGTCGTTAGACAAAAATTGGACCGCAATATGGACCTTACCGCTGAGTTATTGGCTTTTCAAGACGTGCCTATTTATGCTAAAGTACCGGGTTTCATTAAGTTGATTCGCGTAGATCGTGGCTCAATGGTTAAACAGGGTGAATTAATGATTAAGGTATTTGCCCCAGAACTTGAAGCTGAATGTAGCGAAGCTGAATCGAAAGTCAGTGCAGCCAAAGGTGGGTTGTTAGAAGCTCAGTCCAAACTGGAAAGTTCTAAAGCTGATCAATTGCAGGCCGAAGCAAAACTGGCTGCTGATACCTTAACCGCTCAGCGCTTGACCCAAGCTGCTAAAGTTCCTGGAACCGTTGCCTTAAATGAAGTGGATATTGCCCAAAAAGAAGTTGAAGGTGATAAGGAATGTGTAAACTCTCTCCATAAACTTGTATTGGCGGCTCAAAGTTATTTATTAGCTCAGCGCGATCGCGTAAAAGCTAGCGAACACCAACTTAAATCGGTTGAAGATATGCGTCAGTATTTAACGATTACGGCACCATTTGACGGTGTAGTTACTGAACGTAATGTTCACGAAGGCAGTTTCGTAAATACGCCAGATAACTCCCAGGCTTTAGTTCGAGTTCAGCAACGTGTTCATTTAAGGGTTGTTGTGGCTGTTCCTGAAACAGTAGTTGGTGGTATGAAAATTGGCCAAAAAGTAAGTTTTAGTGTCCCGGCTTATCCTGGTGTTAATTTTATTGGCACTTTAGCCAGGCCAGCTTATTCACTACTCCATAAATTTAGAACCGAGCCCGTGGAATTAGATATTTGGGATGAAAGCCACCGATTGGAGCCAGGTATGTTTGCTACGATTCACTGGCGGGCAACGCGTGATTATCCAACAGCCTTTGTGCCAGCGTCAGCGGTAACAACTTCACTAGAAAAAACATTTGTAGTTAGAATTAGAAACGATAAGCTAGATGTGGTTGAAGTTACGCGAGGACAGCCAATGGGTGATATGATTGAAGTTTTAGGCGGGAATTTACAAGATGGTGATCTTGTAGCTGTAACTGCTTCGGAGGAAATGCATACCGGCGCTAGCGTAATAACTAAATTGGCCTCAAATGATGAAATTCAAAAAGCTATACATCATAAAAGTGCTGGTGGCGATTAAAATTTAGTTAGTCCTGTTTAAAGGTAATCACCATATTTACCTTATCTACATTTATAAGCCAATTACGTAAGGCGTCGGACCCTAACAATGGGCGTTTAGCATTCGACTGACTGGTTACACTAGCCTTTAAGTTATTTAAAATGAGTGGACCAATACTTAAGGTGTTTATATTACAGGTCTGTGATTTACAACTCCCACTTACCCCCCAATGGGTATCATGATCATTTAATAAGGTTAGTTTTAAATTGTATTTTTTAATTAAGTCATACGTAAACATACTGGTACTAGCGCCAGTATCTAATGTCATTGGGCAATTAACATTATTGATTTTGACATTAATCACAATTAAATTATTTTGATCAAAGAAAAAAGGGATTTTAAACTGATACTTACAATTATTATCGAGAGTAAAAATATTAAATGGCATTGAATTAATATTTTTAACCGTACTAGTCTTAGAACTGTTTTTTAAGGTTAAATGTAATTTTAAATTATCTTTATCCAGAAAATAATCGTAATTACCCATACAATTACTGCCTAGAACTGGTATTAAGGGAAAATTTTCATTGGTAATTAATACGGGAAAATTTTGGTAATGAATCAAATTACATTGAAAATCAATGAAATTACTCCAGGCTTTGTTGTTATTTTTAGAGCCACTTCCAGTTACTTGGGCATTTGGACTTAAATGCTGAAGATTGAGGCCAATTTGATTAGCTAGTTTACGATTAATAATAAAATCGCTGGCCCCTGAATCAAATACAGCCATTGTAGGTATTTGATTAATCATTATATTCAATAAAGGCAGACCATCTTTACTAAGTATAATTGGAACTGTTAATTCTAGGGGATTATCGAGATTGTTGTTGTTTTTATTAGAGTAGGTTGATGAATTTAATTTATTTATGGCCTGAATTTGGTTAATGCTGTATTTTCCAATTTTGGAATTTGGCCGTAAATTGTAAACTAAAGCATAAAATTCTAAGGCTTCTTTTAGGTTGTTTTCTTTGGTGCTAATGATGGCCAAATTATAATATATTGATGCAATAGTTCTATTATCATCTATATTAGTAGTTTTAAGTAATTCTTTAAATTGTTTTTTTGCCTGGGATAGGTTATTTTGTTCAAGGTTTTGACTTGCTTGTTTAAATAAATCATTAGTAGATAATTCTTGGCTTAAACTGATAGTTTGATTATATATTGAATAAATTAAAACTATGAAAATTAAATTGATTGTTTTGAGGTTATTAGATAACATTTGGACAATATTTTAAATCAAAAACCAGCTATTACTCATTAATAATAGCTTAAATTAATCGTCTGATAATTAATTTAAATATATTCGTTTTTTTACAATCAAATGCGTAATTTCCCCAATCGACTTGGGCGATTTTTTAATTTAGTATTCAGTAATTAGATTTTAAAAATTTTTATTAGATTTTAGGAGAAATAATAATGGTAAATTTAGAAAATTCAACATTAAGTTCTGAAAAAGCCAATGTAAATGCTAAAGTTAACAATGTAACGGCTAAGTTATTGCGGGAATCTACTACTATTGGTGGGGCATTGGTTGATGGCAGTGTTAAAGGTCTGGAAAATTTACCTAAAGATATCCCTCAAATTGCTACCGGTTTTGGCATTGGTACCGCTATGGGGGTCATTTCTAAAGCTGGGACTTTGGGCGAAGTTGGGGTGGCAGTTGCCGGTACTGCTATGCTAGGATCTTGGCTCTATTCTTCATATAAAAATGATTTTGGTAAATTATCTAATGCTATATCCAGTACTTGGGTTTCAGATAAAAATCATACCCAAAATAAACAAGCAATTCAAGATACATTAGGCACATTTTTAGGCCAAGGCATCCTTTATGGGGTAGCCGGTGGTAGTGGTTTTAAATTTGGTACTGATTTTGCGGCTCCTCAACTGGCAAGTATTGGGGATAATTTAGGGATTAAAGATGTATTCTCTGGAATTAAAGCTTCGAGTAAGGCCGATTTGGCTACCTTGGATTTAAACCTTGGTGATAGTTTAGGGTTTAAAAATATTGCTGACACTTCTTTAAATGCTAATGCTAACGAAGCTGGTTTGCTTAAGACCGCTAAAGAAATTGCCAATCCACCTAAGGCTTACGAAGGTCTTGAAGGCTTAACCAAATTGCAACGCGATCGCTTATTAAGCAGTGATGTTATTGCTACTGAATTAAAAGGAAAACTCAACAATGCTCTTATTAGTTTAAAAGAAAATGATAAGTCAACGGCTAAATTATCTGCTGAAATTAAAGATTTAAAAACCAATTTAGGCAAAACCGAAAAATTACAGCACGAACATGATGCGGTCAAAGCTTCACAGGCTAGAATGGCTATGTATGAGTTAGATAAGGTTAAATTAGTTAGTTTAGAAAACGAACATTTGCAAATTGATAAGTCTTTAGAGACGGATCGTGCAATTAAAGATGGCAAATTAGGCAATAATGTTGATATTAAGCCATTAAGTATTGAAGAAATTGATAAAATGAAATTACGCAGAACTGAACTTAATGATGAAATTAGACAATTAAGAAGTGATACTAGTAATGTCGTTAACCAAGCCATTCAAAAAGATGTAGCTCATAATGAGGCTCAATTGGCCAAAGCCCAAAGTGAAGCTCCGCAAAAAATAGCTGATTTAAATGTTAAACTGACTGAAAAACAATCAACTTTAAATCTTCAGCAAACAGAGCGACCAGTATTAGTTGAAAATATCAATAATTTAGTTACTGATATACATTCCCGTTATCAACAATTATTAGAAGCTGATACGAAGGCTCAATTGGAAAGAGCGTTGAAACCAGTTGACAAGCAAGTTAAAGCTAGTGAAAAGCCTGTTGCTGTTAAGGAAAAAGTTACGGTACCAGTAGCGGCTAATGATAATATCCATCCGGTAACTAGTAATAATGTTAAACCCGTTTTAAATGAAGTATCGATACCCGCTGTTAGTGATTTGGCTAAAACAGTAATTGTTAATGATAATATTAAACCGGTAATTAGCGATAAAGTTGAAGTTCAATTAAATGAAAAACCCGTATTAGATCCAGTAAGTAAGGCTTTAATTAAAGCTCAATCTCAGGTGAAGGCTTTAAGTGATCAACGCACATTAAAATATGTTGAACATACTGCTAAAGAAAGATTAGCTGAAATTAAAAGTGCTAATTTTGTTGATGAAGTCAGTAAAAATAAAGCTATTGCTCAGGCCGAAACTAAACTAGCTAATGCCAGCGAAATGATTGCAAAGTCAGGTAAGCCTAAATATTTAGATGCTTTAAATAGTTTAGTTGATTATGCTAAAATTTTAAGTAATGATAGTCATAAAATTAATGATGAAAGCATTGCCAATCTCCAAAAAATGATTGTTAAAGTTAGTGCTAAATCGTTAGATATAAGCAAGCTTAATAGCTTTGATTCAAATGAAGTAAAACTTAATTTTATGATTAAAGCTATGGATAAAACATTAAATACTGATATCTTGAAAAATCCCAGTATGCTTGATTTAGTTAATGGTGTTGAAAATGGAAATGTTGCCAATTCAGGATCTGCTTATGTTTTTGATCGTCAAGGCAAAATGATCACTTGGACAGATAATGAAGGTCAAGTTCATCCTAAAGTAATTGATTTAGCTAGATTGTCTAATAGCGGCCTTGGTCGTGATGGAGCTTGGTTAGGTCGATTTAGAGATGATATTCATAATATTGGTGGCATAGTTATTCGTACAGCTAACTATGATGAAAATGGTGAACCGGTTAAAATAATCAATAAAGTTACAGGGAAATCATTTGTGCCAACAGCTATTGTTCAGTCAATCGGTCAAGTTCCAACTTGGATTCAAGATGGTTTAGATAGCCAGAAGCAAATTCCTTATAATGTATTTTTAAAACAATTAGACTCAAATAAATAAGTGGAGGTAATAAATAGAATTCAAGGTTGATATTTTTTAAGTTTCTCTCTTATTTCGTGGTGGAAGATATTAGAAAAATAAGGATTGCTTAAAATGAACAGTTTAGGGATATCTACTGGATAGGTAACTAATAAGACCTTAAGTAATAGAGTTGGATGATGAATGCCAACTCTATTGCCTTTGTTAGGGTGTTTTTTTTATTAAAATTTTATTTGATGGTTACGGTTTGACTGGTGGTATTCATAACTGAATTATTGCCAATTCGTTCTGCATGTATAACTGAGTAGATGGTATTAACTATGCTGATAATTTCTTCAAGCTGACTTATATTAATGGCTTGATTTGAATCCGATACAGAACTTTGTGGGGTTTCATGGACTTCAATAATTAAACCGTCAGCTCCACAAGCTATAGCAGCTTGGGACATCGGTTTTACGAGTGAACTTAGCCCAGTACCATGGCTAGGATCTACAATAACTGGTAATTTGAAATTGTTTTTAAGATAGGCTACACAGTTTAGATCTAAGGTATTGCGGGTTTGAGTTTCAAAACTGCGAATACCCCGTTCACATAAAATAACATTGTTATTACCATTTGCATAAAGATATTCAGCTGACTGTAAAAATTCATCTATGGTAGCACTAAAGGATCGTTTAAGTAAAACTGGTTTTTTTTGCCGACCTAATTCTTTTAATAATTCATAGTTATACATATTTCTAGCGCCAACCTGAAAAATATCAATGTAATCATAGCCTAACTCTAATTGCTGGGTTGACATAATTTCACTGACAATCGGCAAATTTGTTTTAACGCTAGCAGTTTTAATATATTTTAAGCCAGTTATACCTAAACCTTGAAAATCATAAGGACTGGTTCTGGGTTTAAAAGCGCCACCACGTAAAAAATTAACTCCTAAACTTTTTAATTTTAAGGCTAGATTTACGATTTGCTCTTCAGATTCAATAGCACAAGGACCTGCAATAATCGTTGGTTTTAAGTCATGGGGAATTGACAGATTATGATAATTTTTTATTTCAACAGCTGATTTACTGTCTTTTAAAATTTTTGGTAAACGAATTTTTGTTCTAATTATTTTTTCAACACCAGGCATAGCTGAGAAAATATGATCCGGGTAAGTATCAATTTCACTATTAATAAATATTATTTTCTGAACAGTTGAATTTATAACTTCATAGTCAAAATTTTGAAGTTTATCAATTATTTTTTCAAAACTAGATTGAGGGATATGTTTATTTAAAAGTATAATCATCGTGAATTTAAGATTTTTGAATATTAAGCAATTAAGGTTTTAGTCGTAAATTTTATTGATCTTGTAGTTATTATTTAATAATTGTCTTAACTAAAGGCGAAACTTTAAAAATTATTTTAAGCTTAATAGATTATAATAGCTAGTTTTAGGGCTTTATTATTAATAAAATGGAACAATGCTAATTTTTAATAAAGAATAATGTTTGAGCAAAAACTTAAAAGTTTAGTTAAATCAAAAGCTTACCCTGGCTTATTTGTTTTATGTATTGCTTCAACTTATTTAAGTGATATTGAAGGTGTTTCGGCTGCTGGGGCTAATAATTTAGCCTGTCGCAATACACCTAAGTTGGATAGTGAATATTTACTTAATTGGGTAAAAACAGTGCCAGTATCACCAGCAGGCATTGTCTCACCGGTAGTGATTACCAAAGCTGGTCTTAGTCAGTTAAACCTAGATATACAAGTTGTAAACTGTGGGGTTTTTTTCGCGCCACAAATGCCACATCTTAAAACTAGTGGAATTCCATCATTTAAAAATAAGTTAGCTTTACCAATTGACATTGTGCGTAATCTTTATCACGAAGGGCTTGAATATGCCAATGTGATTAATAAAAATTATGAATATATTGTCATTGCTGAATGTGTTCCAGGTGGAACAACAACAGCTGCGGGAGTTTTATATTTACAGGGCTTAGATATTTTTCCTTTAATGGCTAGTAGTTTTGTCCATAATAATCAAGAATTAAAAGCCCAAATTATCAGGCAAAAGCTAAAAGATATTGATTTGGCTGATTTTGTTAGTCCGTTAGCCAAAATTGCCGGTATGGGAGATTCAATGCAGGCTTTTGTTTTAGGCCTAAGCCATGGGCTTAAGGATAAATTAATTGTATTGGCTGGTGGAACGCAAATGCTTGCCATTTGGTCTATGCTTAAAGTAATCATGCCGAAACCTGATTTGGCTAAGCTGGCTGTATTTACAACTAATTGGCTGGCTAGTAGTAACCAGGGTGGTTTTTTTAAACTGGCTCAAATGCTTGATGTTAATTGTAAGATTGCCCAGTTTAACTTTGTGGATTCGCCTTATCCAGGATTGCAGGCTTATGAAAATGGTCATATTAAAGAAGGCATAGGCGCTGGAGCAGTATTGATTTTGTTAAGTATGTTAGGTTTAACCAATAATGAAATTCAAAATATTATTGAATTGGAATATAAAAAAATACTTGTTAAATAATGTTATTACAACCCATAATTTCTTTTGTTAAAAAAATACGAGAATTTGTAAGATTTTTTTTATATTGCTGGTTTAATAAAACTCTTATTTAAATGACCATAATCCAAACCATAAACAATTTCTGCCAGAATTTGAACGGTTTCAACGATTCTTGGACCTGGTCGGTTAAAATAATTATTGCCGTCAGCTAAGTAAATATTTTTTTGTTGATAAGCTGTTAAATTTTTAAAGCCTGGCTGATTAAGTAAGTCGGGAAATTCGTTGATTGTTTTGTCAAGGCTAAAGCCACAAGGACAAATGATGATAAAATCAGGGTTGTAATCAAGTAATTGCTCAATTTGAATGATTTGGGAATGTTGACCAGGTTTAGCAAAATTATAATTAAGATTAAGCATGTTTAATAATTCTGGCATCCAGTTACTACTAATCATTAATGGATTTAGCCATTCAATCAAACTTACTTTATAACTGGATTTTAATTTTTTGGAACTGTTCGCAATTGCTTTAATTTGACTGCGATAATCATCAACAATTTGCCTGGCTTTAGTGCCTGTTTGTAAATTATCGCCTAAATTTTGAATGTCATTAAATATATCTTCTAAACTGTTGGGTTTTAGACTGATAATTTGAGGATTACTGCTTATTGTTTGATCGGTAATTTCTTTTAAGTCAGCAAAACTTACAGCACAAACATGGCATTGAGTTTGGGTAATTATGTGAGTTGGCTGTAAAGTTTCCAGAATTTCTTTATCTACTTTATAAACGCTTAAAGAGTTTTCCAGAACGGCTTTAACTCGTTCATTAATTTCATAGCTAGAGCCATCGGTTAAAAACTTTGGTTTAGTACATACGGGTAGTTTTTTGATTTGATGCGGATAATCACATTCGTGGCTTATTCCAACCAAGTTGTCAATTAAACCTAATGCGTAGATCATATCGGTGGCACTGGCTAATAAGGAAACAATTCTTGACATGGTCTAATCCGCTAGTTTTAAAATTTCTTAAGTTTAGTGATAATATTTTAGTATTTCTAAAATATATATTAAAATTTAATGTTAAAATAAGGACAATTATTAAAGAGAGAATTAATTAATTTGCGATAATTTAGTCTAAAATTAATTATAAACATATTTTGAGGTAAAGTACGTGGTTAAAATTCGATTAAAACGCGTTGGTGCTAAAAAAGCACCGCACTATAGAATTGTAGCAATCGATAGTAGAGCTCGTCGGGATGGAATGCCAATTGAAGAATTAGGTTATTATAATCCCTGTTCCAAACAGTTACATTTAGATAGGCAATTAGTAGAAAAATGGATGAAAAACGGCGCCAAACCAAGCGATACGGTAGCAAGTCTTATCAGAAGAATTGGGAAAGAAGAAACTCAAGCGGTATAGAACAGTCCTATTCCAGTCCTGAAGATTTGGCTCAATATTTAATTAAAGTTTTGTCACGAGAACCAGATTCTCTTGAGTTTGAGCATATTGAAAAAAATTCTTGGAAATCGGTTATTAGTGTTACTTGTGATCCAAGTGATTTGGGTCGACTAATTGGTAAAGATGGTAAAACCATAAATGCAATTAGAAATTTAGTAAATGCAGCTAGTAATAAATTTGGTAAATCCTTGGAAATTGAACTTAAACGTCCTAACGAGTAAAATTATTGCAGTTTAGATTGTCTTTAAGAAAAATAATTTTCTGTTATCATAAAAGTAGTTAGCAGATTTATTTATATATGGACAGGTCATTTAATTATTATGCAGTATTAGGTTTAACCAATAATGTCAGTTTAACTGATATTAAAAGAGCTTATCGTAAACTGGCAAAAATATATCATCCTGATATAGCTAGTAGTGATAAATCTAAAACAATGCATTTTAATGATTTTATGTCAGTATTAAATGAGGCTTATGCAGTTTTATCGGACAGTGTTAAGCGAACTGAATATGATCAGTTTATTCTGCGTAATCCAAGTCCGGTAAGATATGCTAATAATTATCTTAATGAAGAAAAATATCGTGAATATTACCTAAAGCAAATATTACTTAAAGCGCGTAATAAATGTCGAACAATAATTTTAAAATATAATAAGGAATTAAATTTGCTTTCTTTTGACTTGTATGATGAAGAATTAATTAGTAATTTTGAAAAGTATGTAACTGAATTAGAAAATACCTTGATTTATTCAAGCAATCTTATGTCAAGCTTCCCTTGTCCTCATTCATTGGAGCCAAGTGCTCTAATGATGCGTCAGTCAATTGCCCAGGCTAGCGATGCACTTGATGAAATTAAAAGATTTAGTTTGAACTATGACTATAATCATTTATTAATGGCGAAAAATTTATTTTCAATTTCATTAAACTTGACCAAAGAATCGTTATTATTGATTAAAACAACTTAGATTTTTATGATAAGCTTAAATCAGGAAATAGTTAGCTTTATTTTTAAGGATTGGATAAATGTATCGACTGATTATAATTTTAGGGTTAATTTTAGGTCAATTAAATTCTAGCAGCTGGTCTCAAGGGATGATCGAGGCCGGTAGTGTTTATGGTACGAGTTCAAGCTTACCCACCGGTCTTAATCACTCTAATCTAGTAAATAAATCTTTTAGCCACATTAATAATACTTTGAATGGTATTAATAGCAATTCGTCAAAGGATAAGGTTAATTCTAGCTCAAATATTCATGTCAGTAATATTAATACTAAGACCGCACCAGTAAGCTATTCAAGTAAAAAAAATAATCAAGTTAATGACTATTTTAAACTGGCACAAAACTTTGAAGCCAAGCAAGATTATGATAATGCAATTAAAAATTATTATTTATTCATCAC
>JAKAZS010000058.1 GCA_021815785.1 bacterium | reverse complement strand
CCGATCTTGACGTACCTGAAGAACATTGTCATTAAGGTCTTTATAAGTTTGTTCGAGCATCATTTGCGGATTTTCCATCCGCCCTAACATACTATTAATTACCGCTTTGAAAAAAGTTACGAGACGGTCAAACATTTTTACTCCTTAAATTCAAATACACATATTGAAAACTAAAAATTTTTTGGTAATTATTTCTTTGATTAATAAATGATCACCAAACATATTATAGATATTAATATTAAAATTTTCCTTCACCTTTAATTTAACATTAACAATAAATAATTAAGTTATAATTAAAATTATGACATATTTTTTGCATTTACGCATATTAAATAAGGAAAAACTTTGAAAAAAGCGTCGGATGATCCGGAAAATTCTAATAAGGCAGTGTTTCAGTCTTTAATCGTAGCCTCGCAATTTATCATAAGTATAGCTACCCTTATTGTTTTAGGTGCTTATTTTGGCAATTATCTAGATACAATTTTTAAAACCCGACCGCTTATTAGTCTAGGCTTATCTATTTTAGGTTTTAGCCTCGGAATTTATCTACAAATTCGTCAAATTCAAAAAAATAATTAAATCAGCTTAATATAATATGGGCTTATAAAAATTCTTAGCTAAGCTTAAGGTTTTTTTTGTAAATACTTCTTTATTTACACTAAAAATTTAAGGTTGCTTTCTGTTATCATTAACTTTGTGACATTAAAGTGATCTATAGTAATTGCTTTTTCAGCCTAGCTGATGTCATGTGTTGGCTTAAGATAACCGCATTGAGAAAATTATGTTAGGAAAGAATTTATTACTTAGTCAGTTAATTCAAGACCCCAGTTTAAAAGAAGCGCTTGGCTCATGGGGAAATTTGCATGTAGATACAATTGCCTTAAGTGCTATCTGTATGTCAAGCGTCTTAATTCTTGGGCGGATTGGTTTAGCTCAAATAGGTGTGGAAGGCAGTAAAGGTAAAATTGGTGCCTTATGTGAAATGCTCTTTAAATTTGTCGATGATCTTGTTCATGGACAAATTGGTCATCATTATAAAAAGTTTTTCCCGTTAATTGCAGCGATGTTTTTCTTTATAATGGCGGGTAATTTAATTGGTATTGGCCCATGGAAGGCGTTTGAGCATATGTCATTCTGGCCAAAATTAGCCGATGGCGAAATTTTTGACTTGGCTTCACCTACCACTGATTTTAATGTTACTTTAGGTTTAGCTTCACTATCCTTTTTTACTTATATATTGTCAGGATTTTGGAAACATGGTTTGACTTATCTTAAAACCTTATTTGGTACAGCCATGGCACCAATTGAAATTATGGATATGATAGTTCGTCCCTCAACATTGGCAATTCGTTTAATGGTAGTTATTACCGCAGACGAGCTTATGCGTGGAGCTTTCCTTTTGGTCTGCCCAATGGTATTGCCGGCTGGAATTATGGGATTTGAAGTATTTATTGCTTTGATCCAAGCCTTTGTGTTTGCCTTGCTTAGCTCAATCTATATTGGTTTAACAGTGTCGGAACATCATTAGTTTTTTATTTATTTATCTAAGGTTTAATGTTGGTTAATTATTTAATAAGGAGAAAAAAATGGACGGTTTAATTATTGCTCAAGCTGGTGCTGCAATAGGAGCTATTGATAGTAATACAATTATTAAAGCAGCCTCATTAATTGGTGCTGGTTTTGCTGTTTTAGGTGTTTTTGGCCCGGGAATTGGTATCGGCATAGCTGGATCCAGAGCTCTTGAAGGTATGGCACGTCAGCCGGAAATGGCTGGCAAATTATTGTCTAATGCCATTATCTTAGCTGCTTTAATGGAAGCGTTAGGTCTTTTAGCCTTTGTTGTTTCAATTCTATTATTTTTAAACGGTACCAAGTAAAATTTCGGAAATAATTTAAATGTTTGATATCAATATTACTTATTTTGTTTTTATCGGCTTGTTTCTGTTGTTTATGTTTGCTTTTAAAGCAGTGGTTTTAGATCCGCTGAGGCAAGTTCTTGATCAACGTCAAAAATTAATTCAAGATAATCTTGATGCTAGTGAAAAACTCAAAAAAGAAGTTTTGGAGCTTGAACAAAGTTATGAATTAAAAATTCATGAAGCCAAGCTTAAGGCTAAAACAATTGTAACTTCGGCTATTGATGAATGTGAAAAAGGCAATAATGAATTGATTGCTAAAGCAGTGATGGAGAGTAATTCAACTATAGATAATACTAAAAATATACTTATGCAGGATAAAGATAAATTACTGCAAAGTCTGGTGCCGGAAGTTAGTATTATCGCCAAAAAAATTATTCAAACTATTTCAAGTGATTTGCTTGTTGATAAAATTGAAAGTAAACAAGATATTCTTAAATTACTCCAAAAAGGAGCAAGATCCTAATGTTTTTAGCTGAATTAAGTTTTTATGATAGTTTAAAAGAACTCTTTGATAATAATCTTATAAATTGGATGATTCTTATTGTTGGTCTTTATGTTATATGGCAAAAATATGTGGTACCGATTTTAAATGTAACTAGTGAAAAATCTGTTTTATTAATTACGGATGCTAAAAAAGCCAGTGCTGAAGCCAATTTACTAATTGAAGAACAAAAGCGCAAATATGCTAAATTAGACGATAATATTAATAGTATTATTGATGAAGCCAAAATTTTAGCTAATGAATTGGTTTTGCAAAATCAGCAAGATACTCAAGTTAAAATCAATCAAATTAAAGAAAATACGGCAAATTTAGTTTTAGACACTAAAAAGAATTTTATTAGTGAAGTAAGGCTTGCTGTAGTGGAATCGGCCTATGAATTAGCTAGCGAAAACTTGCCCAATTTGCTGGAAAATAATTTAGCTAAACAACACCAAATTGATAACTTTATTCAGGAATTGCAAAACTTTAAAAAAGCAGATGATTTTGCTTTTAATCTTGAAGCCCAAGTTCGTTAAATAGGTTTAATTATGAAACATCAAAATATTGTAATTGCCAATCACTATGCTAAAGCTCTTTTTGAATTAATTGCTAATACCAGTAATGGTAATTTTAATAATGAGTTAAAGTTAATGGAATCAGAATTAGACCTATTAACTAAAACAGTCAGTGGTAATGGTAATTTATTGGTATTTATTAAACATCCTTGTATTCAAACCGTTAAAAAAATTGAATTCATGGAAAATATCTTTAAAAAGGTTATTTCACCTTTGGCATTAAATCTATTGTTGTTATTAACTAAAGAGCATATGGTTGATTTGATTGAATTAATTCATTATGAATTTAAAACCATGTTAGAAGTTCAGAATAATATTTTAAAAGCTAAGT
Organism: bacterium; assembly: GCA_021815785.1. GTDB lineage: Bacteria > Cyanobacteriota > Vampirovibrionia > Obscuribacterales > JAKAZS01 > JAKAZS01. Next base: position 16,675 of record JAKAZS010000058.1, on the reverse strand, counting down.
TAACTATGGCTTATCAGGCTGAAGAATCAATGCTAAATAATCTTAAGGCTAGAATTAAGGAAAATCTAGGCCAGAATTTTGAATTAGAAATGATTGTCGATAAATCGATAATTGGTGGTTTAGTACTTCAGTTAGGGGACTTTGTTATCGATGGATCAATAAGACAAAAACTAAATAATATTAAAAAAAGTTTATTAAGAGTATAGAATCAGTTATAAAAATATAGGAGCAAATAGATATGGCAGTCAAACCGGATGAAATTACATCTGTACTTAAAGCACAATTAGATCAATATAAAACTCAGCTTGATATAACCAATGTTGGTTATGTGCTTCAAGTTGGTGATGGTATTGCTCGGGTATTTGGACTGGAACGAGCGATGGCTGGTGAATTGGTTGAATTTGATGAAATTGATGACACCACTAACGAAAAAATTAAAGGAATGGTTTTAAACTTGGAAGAAAGTAATGTTGGTGTGGTAATCTTAGGTGATAGTATTCATATTAAAGAAGGCAGCAAGGTTTCTACAACTGGTAAAATTGCCTCTACCCCTATTGGTGAAGGTTTGTTAGGTCGAGTCGTTGATCCAATTGGTGAGCCCTTAGATGGTAAAGGACCATTGGCTAGTCAGGATAGTTCGCCAATTGAAGTAAAGGCTCCGGGCATTGTTGATCGCAAATCAGTTTGTGAGCCATTGATGACTGGTATTGCCGCAATTGATGCCATGATCCCGATTGGACGAGGACAACGTGAACTTATTATTGGGGACCGTCAAACCGGTAAAACCGCTATTGCCATTGATACCATTATTAATCAGAAAAATCAGCCTAACCGCCCTATCTGTATTTATGTGGCTATTGGCCAAAAAGAAAGTAATGTTGGCCGTATTCAGAAAATTCTGGAAGAGGCTGGCGCCATGGAGTACACCGTAATTGTAAGTGCCAGTGCTACAGCGGCTCCAGCGATGCAGTTTTTAGCTCCCTATGCTGGTTGTACGATTGGTGAGTATTTTATGAACCGCGGTCAACATGCTTTATGTATTTATGATGATTTATCAAAACATGCTCAGGCCTATCGTGCCATGAGTTTGTTATTAAGACGTCCGCCTGGTCGTGAAGCTTACCCTGGAGACGTGTTTTACTTACATAGCCGATTATTGGAGCGCGCGGCTAAATTATCCGATAAATTAGGAGCTGGATCACTTACAGCCTTACCCATTATTGAAACCCAGGCTGGTGACGTTTCTGCCTATATTCCTACTAACGTAATTTCCATTACGGATGGCCAAATATTTTTAGAAACTGATTTATTTTATGCAGGTATTCGTCCAGCCATTAATGCCGGTATTTCGGTAAGTAGGGTTGGTGGAGCGGCTCAGACTAAACTTATGAAATCTATTGCGGGAAAATTAAGACTTGATTTAGCTCAGTTTCGTGAATTGGAATCATTTGCCCAATTCGCCTCTGACTTAGATAAGGCAACTCAAGACCAGATTTTACGCGGTCAAAAACTTATTGAAGTATTAAAACAGCCTCAGTATCAGCCTTTGGCTTTAAGTCAACAGGCTTCAATTATCTTGGCGGCCAATTATGGTCTATTGGATGATATTAATAGTTTGGAAATTGCCAAATTAAAATCTGAATGGTTTAAATACTTACAGGCGCAGGCTGGTGATTTACAAAAAATATTAGATAACGGTGAAAAATTAAGTAAAGATGATGAAGCCAAATTGGTTGAGCATTTTAAAAAATTTAAAGACACTTTTAAATAGGAAATAAATTATGGCCAATTTAAAGCTAATTAGAACCAGAATCAAAAGTGTTCAGTCTACACAAAAAATAACTAAAGCAATGCGTTTAGTGGCTGCCGCTAAAGTGCGACGAGCCCAGCAAAGGGTTTTAGCGGGTCGACCTTATAATGATTCCTTAAAGCGACTTATGAAAGATTGCTGTAATAATCTTGATGAAGCAACGCTTAAGTCGATGCCGTTACTTGTAGCTAGACCAGTTAAACGGGTAGGTCTTTGGGTTGTATCGTCGGATCGAGGGCTTTGTGGATCTTATAATTCGCAACTTTTTCGTAAAACACTTGAAAGAATTGAAGAATTATCGAAGCAAAATATTGAAGTGGTTTTGGTTACCATTGGATCTAAGGCTAACACATTTTTCAAACACTCTAAATTAGAAAAAATTAAGACTTATATGCATTTACCAGCAATTCCAACCGTTGAAGAAGCTAAAATGTTAGCTGAATTTGCCGTTAATTGTTTTACGGATAATACTATTGATCAGGTTGAAATTATAAGTACTAAATTTATTTCGATGTTAAATTCGCAAGTGAATACTTTAAAGTATTTACCGGTGGAATTACATGTGCAAACCCATGAACTGTCTCATACAATTAGCCCGCTAAAATTATTTGAACCAAGTATTGAAGAAGTCCTTAAAGATAATTTAATTCCTTTATATTTACAAAATGTATTTTATCAAGTATTAATCGAAGCCAGTGCGGCTGAATTAGCTGCGCGGATGAATGCTATGACTAATGCATCTAATAATGCGCGTGACCTAATTAATTCACTTACTTTAGTTTATAACAAGGCCAGACAAGCTAGCATTACCCAGGAAATCCTCGAAATTGTCGGCGGAGCTGAAGCTCTGAAAAATTAATATAATTAAATATAATTTTAAGGTTTTCTATGTTAGTATCTGATTTATATTAAAATTTATTTCTACTTAACATGATGCAAGTTAAACAAAAAGAAATTGCTTTTTTCTCTAATATAGCTCGATCTGGGTCTTATAATGTTTTTAGTCCAGAAAGTAATTTAAAAATTGTTAATAAGTTAATTGATACAGCCAAATTTAATAAATCCGACTTCATCCTTGATTTAGGTTGTGGCAGTGGGGCATTCACTAGTATTTTTCATAGTTTAGGTTTTAAAAATATCCAAGGTTTAGATCTTTGTGAATCCTTAATTGAGCAAGGTAAGCAATATTATCCTAATATTGCTTTTCGGGTTGCAGATATTGAACATTTACCATATGGCGATAATTCGGTTGATGGCATTGTCTTTAGTGCAGTTATTCATCATTTTCCTGACCCTCATTTGGCGTTTAAAGAAGCTTATCGGGTCTTAAAACCCGGTGGTAAATTTATTGCCTTTGATCCTAATCGCTGTAACCCTTTTATGTGGTTATATCGCGATAAGACTTCACCATTTTACAGTAGTTGTGGTGTTACGGAAAATGAACGACCAGTTCTAGCCGCTCAATTACGTAAGGTAATTGAATCAGTGGGTTTTGAAACTGAATTTGACTATCTTTCGGGATTAAAATATGTTTATGTAAAATCCAAAGTGGCGGTGAATTTTTTGCCCGTATATAATTTTTTAGACACTTTGATATTTGATAATAAATTATTTAAATCATTTAGTGCATTTTTAATAACTTTAGGCTGTAAAAAATAATTACGCTAATTTATGATACCTTAGGTTTAAGTTTAGGCGATTATATACACCTTTTAAAGGTATTTTCAACATGATTACCTTTCATGGTACTAGCTAATTTAAGGTCAAGTCAGTATATTCAGTATTAAATAGCTTTCTAAAAATATTTAATCAATTTCTAATTACTTAAGTCATTGGGCCAAAGTATTTTAAAACTGGTTATATTGTTTTTGCTACCCAGACAACGAATAACACCATCGTGTTTTTTGGCAATTAAATTAGCAAAATATAGTCCTAAACCAGTTCTTGAAACATAGGTTTGCCCTGGAACACCTGACCAGGGTCGATTTAAAATAGCATTAGAAGGATTAATTTTTTTGCCTTCATTGCTAATTAATATATTTATGGTATTGTTTTTAGTTAAATTAATATTAATAGTTATAAGTGAATCAGCCATACTATAGGAAATGGTATTATAGAGCAATTTCATAATTATTACCCTAAACAGCTCTTCATTAGCCAGAATGTTAAGTTTGGCATCTTTGATATTCAACGTTACTTTTAAATTTTTATTTTTAAATTCAGTATTTAATTCAGCTAAAATTGTTTTAAAAATAGATTTTAGATTAATTTGCTGTTTAGGAAGCCTATCTGCATTTTGCTGTAATCGGTAAATTTCCTTGAGATTTTTTATTGAGGTTTGAGTTTCCATAAGGCTTGACTGAAGTTTTTCACAATAAATTAATTCTTCAGGTGTAAGTTTTTTCTTGATATTGGGCTTAAGTATTTCCAGACAGTTCAGGGCACTGATTATCGGTGTATTTAAATCATGGCTTAAAATGGAAATAAAATCATCAATAAGAGCTTTTTTAGCTTTACTGTCAATTCGGTCCTGTTTTTCTAATACTTGTAAGATTACATTTAAAAGATTATCTGGTTTTAGCATATTTTTTACAAGGTATTCACTAGCTCCTTGACTGATGGCTTTAAGGCTTAATTCAATATCGTTCGAGGCTGTTAAAATAATTACTGGTAATTCATGAGCTATATTTTGAATTGTTTCCAGAGTCTTTAAACCATGGCTATCTGGCAAATTTAAGTCTAATAACACTAAATCATAAATTTCACTTTGCAGTAATTCCATTGCCGAACTAATATTAGTACTCCAGTTCAAGTATTTACAGTAAGGATTTAATATTTGAAACAATAATTCACCACTGGTAATATCATCTTCAATTATCAAAATCCTTAAATGATTAACAAAATTAGTTAAATTATTTGGCTGACACGGTATGAGATTTAGCATTGGCTTATTATCAGTTTTAGCTTTTAATAATTCCTGGTGTATGGTTTTTAGTTTACTAAGCTGAGCCTGGATTTTTACCTTAATAATATTTTTATTACGGTTGCTGGATGTTAATAACTGGTAAAGGTTATTAAGTTTGGACAAAGTGTCAACTATTCCGGTAAAGCCAAATAATCCAGCACTGCCAATTAGTCTATGGGTTAAGTCTTTAGATAAATTGCAAACTTCAGTAATATGAATATTTTGAGTAATTGAAATAAAGTAATCATCAAGTTCTTTTAGATCAATTTTAAGATCTTCCAGAAACTGCTCAGCTAATTTTTCAATTTCAGCGTTTATATTGGCATTGACTATTTCATTTTCGAGGCTGTTTTTTTTATTGTTATTCATAATATTATTTTCCTGTATTTAATTTTGTGATGATGATTGTGTCGCCAGGATATCGTTAGTTAGTTTTAAGAGGTCGTTTTCTTTATGATGAGATTTAGTAAGAAAATAGGTAGCACCCAGAATTAATTTTTCTTTTTCAGTTTTATTTAAGTCATGTCCAGAATAAATAATGATTGGTTTTAACCATAAATTGTTAATTCTTAAGTTATTAATTAATTCTTGTCCATCCATATTTGGCATGAATATATCTAAAATGATTAAATCAGGTGGATTTTGTTTAATTATTTCTAACGCCATTATGCCATCATGAGCAGTTTGGCAGTTAAAACCGGCTAATTTAAATTTGCGTTCAATAACTTTAGTAAGCTTAAGATCATCATCAACTATTAATAAATTAGGATTATTATTATTGAGCAGAATTTGGTTAATTGATTTAATAAATGTATCATAAGTAAAGGGTTTTTCAAGCCATTTACTTATAACATGTCCTTGAGAATCGTCCGGTTTGTCGCCTGAAATTATCATAACTTTTCGGTTTAAATTATTTTCATTAATGAGGCTTAGCCCACAGCCATCCGGTAAATTAACATCTAAAACCATTAAGGCTGGATTAATGTCACCAAGTACCGCTTTAGTTTCTTTAAGACTGGATGCAGTTATGACGTTATATCCTGATTTTTCTAAAATTAGTTTTAGACTTTTTAATAAATTTTTGTCATCTTCGAGGATAAAAATAGTATTTTCGGGATTGCTTTGAACCGGTGACAGTAAGTTATTACTGATGTTAAGCTCGAAGTAAAAGGTGGTTAATTCGTTAGGCTGAGAATAAGCTCCTATAGTACCATTATGCTGACTGATAAGCGCCTTGCAAATAGCTAGGCCTAGTCCCGATCCTTGGATAATTTTATCATCGTTAGAATCCACTTGGTAGAACGGGTCGAATACCTTATCTAACTTTTCTGGTAAAATTCCTGCACCAGAATTAATTACTTCAAATCGAACCTTATTATTATTTAGATAAGCATTGACAAATATTTGAGAATTGTCATAAGAAAATTTTAGGGCATTAGATAAAAAATTTGTAAGAATCTGAATAATTCTAACCTTATCAGCCATTACGCAACCAGTATAGTTAATATTAGAGGTTATAGTCAGATTTTTATCAACAGCAATAGCCTTAACATTTTTTATGGCATTTTCCACTAAATATTGAACAGATATTTCTTCAAGGTTTAAATCAAGTTTACCGGCTTCAATTTTACGTAAATCTAAAATATCATTAACAATTAAAATCAAACGATCGCAGCTTAATGATGCGGCTTCAATTAATTCCTTGCCATCATTATCATTTAGATCTAAAATACCACCATCTAATAGTCCTAGAACGCCTTTAATTGAAGTAAGTGGCGTGCGTAATTCATGTGAAATGGTTGAACAGAAATTAGCTATATGTAATTTTGCTTCTTTTATCGATGTTGAATCATAGCCTTCTGCAAGAATATAAATAATTTTTTCTTCAAGCCCAATAATTGGTTTTAAAGAAAAATCGAGGAATATATTTTGGTTATTTTTAGTTATTTCAATTTCAAATTTGGCAGTAGCTTTTTTAAGACAGTGGTAAAAATTTAATTTAATATTTTCAGTCTCATTATTTGGCCAGTCTTTTAAATCCCAGAAATTAAGACCAATCCATTCATCAGAATAAGTTTTTAAATATTTTTGAGCTGATTCATTATAATTAATTATTACACCATGAGGATCAAGTAAAAACATTACCTGATTGCTCTGGTTTAATATTTCATGAGCCAGCTTTTCTGATTCCTGAAGATCTTTGGTGGCAATAAGAATCTTTTCTTCGGTAATTTCATGATTATATTCTAGTGTGGCTTTGCTTAAACTTAATTCTTGATCAATGCTTTCACGATGGTTAATAGCTATTATTAAAAACACAACTTCAAATAAGACCCAGGCAACGTGTTCTACCCAACGATAGGGTGATACTAAATTTAAGCCATATACTGAATAAGGAAAATATAGCCCTCTTAACAAATGGTCAATGCCCACGGTAAGGGTTGCGGTAATTAATACGTAAGGGTTACAATAAAATGAAAGAAAGGCTAATGAGCCAAAAATATGAAAATGCGTTTCAATTCTACCGCCAGAAATATGAATTAATACTGCTGAATAGAGCATTTGAGCTATGGCAATTACGTGTTTGGTTAAAGTTAGCCTGGGGTGTTTTATAATTAAATATATTGGCAAACTAAATAATAATAAAGTATATAATGAAGCAATTACTACGTTAGTGTGAATCCAGTGATTATTGCCTTCCCAGGCTAACGGTGAAATAACCAAACTGGCTATTATACCCATAATATATTCAAACAAAAATAACCCTAAAAATAATTTATGGGTAAAATTTTCTCTAAGCAGATTTAAATTATCCTGGTTAATTTTAGCTTTTTGGTTAATATATTGTTCCATAATTTCTTTGGTAATTTATCCTATTTTATTGATAAGCTACAGCCAAATATTGGTGATTGCCATTGGCCTGATTCTTTTTTGAGGGCTTCAATTAATTTACTTTTACCTAAATTATCGCCTTCTTCAGCGCGTCCACCAGTAATACCACCTTGAAATATTAAATTACCGTTTTTATTATAAAGCAAAATACTACCTGATGTATTTGTCTTAAATTCCTCAGCTATAACGTTATTTTTGTCAAAAATAATATTTGTGCCTTTTATTAGACTAATTTTCTGATAAAGTTCGTTTTTCTTTATATCGCTCAGGCCTTTAGGCTTAATAAACACAACATTTATGGCTATATCGGCATTAGTTTTAGCTAAGACCCGTTTTAATTCATTTACGGTTGCATAGGAACAAGGGCAAAACGGATGAATAAACAAAATTAAATTAGCTTTGGTTTTATCAAAAGTTATTTGTTGGTTTTGGGGAAATATTGGTAAAGCATGAGGGATCTCACTAATTTTAAACATATAACTAGATATGTAATATAGGCTTATGATAATACAGATAAGCCAGATGCCGGTAATTAAATACAATGAATTTTTCATTTGACACTTTGCCCTATACGGTTAGAATTAAGAATATTTTGAATTTCTCCAGGCAATTTAAGAGGGTCAAACGGTTTAGTTATTACGCCCCAAACCCCTAAATTAAGATAATTAGTAATTTCATGCTTTTGAACTTTAGCCGTTATAAAGATTACCGGAATAGCTTTGGTTAAAGGATTCGCCTGTAATTTATGATAAATTTCTACACCACTGATATTGGGCATCATAATGTCGAGCAATATACAGTCTGGTATTTCAGTTTGTGCTAAAGCTAGGCCATTAAGCCCTGAATTTGCTTCATATATATGCCATTTCCCAATGCGGGATAAGGCAATACCTGCTATTTTACGGATATTATTGTCATCATCAATAATTAAGATGGATTTATTGTTCATTTACTTGCCATAACATTAAAACTACTTAATTTTATTCTTCCATAACTATTAAAATAAACCAATCACTCATTGGAGTGATTGGTTTGGTGAATTTTCGACCAGTTTTTAATTGCCAGGCTGTAGCGTATGACAATCAAGGCTTTAAGGATTGGCTTATTTGGTCCAGTTATTGATTTGTTAGCTGATTTACAAAGTTTTGTGAATTACCTTGGCGTTTAACCTGGTTTAAAACTTTTTGGCCATTTTTAATCACCGCATTAGATTCGGCAATTTTTTGGGAAATGATCGTTAAATCATTTTCGAGCCTGGTTAATACTGAATCAGCATAGTGATCAGAGCCTTGTTTAGTGGATAAGGCGTCTTCTTCAGCGACTTCGCGAATTTTTTCAGCTTCCATTAACGCTTCTTTACGCAACTGCTCTACTTCAGCAATTACCTGTTTACGGATTCTTTCTACTTCGGCTTGAACTGCTTTAAGTAATTCTGATTCTTGGAGCATGTTTTCGGCCTGACGTTTGGCCGTTTGAATAACATGTTCGCCACGACGTTGTGCTTCAGCTAGGATGGCATCACGTTGATGTAAAACCTCACTGGCTTCTTTTAATTCTTCAGGTAGACGGGCTCTGGCCTTATCTAATACATCAAGAAATTCGTCAGCATTAATAAGTTTATATTTATATACACCAATTGCATCGTCAATTAAATGCTCAAGCAAATCCAAATGTTTGTATATGGTGGTTTGCTTATAAGTCAATGTATTAGCTTGTTGTTGACTAACGGTACTGGTATTGGTTGATTGAGTTGTGGTATTCATTTAATTTTTGCCCCTACTATTTATTATGCAGATTAAAGTGATTTACTAAAAATTCGTTTACGGGATTTGGTACAAATTGGGATACATCAGCGCCCAGTTGGGCAATTTCTTTAACTGTGGATGAGCTTATAAAAGAGTATTGGGCTTTTGACATAAAAAAAATGGTTTCTAGTTCAGGATATAACTCTTTATTGGTTTGAGCCATTCCTAATTCGGCTTCAAAATCAGATATAGCTCTTAGCCCTCTGATTAATACCTTAACCTTATTTTTTTTAGCATAATCAACTGTTAAGCCTTCAAATGTATCTACTTTTACATTAGGAATATCTTGAATAACCAATTTTATTAATTCCTCTCGTTTTGTTAACGGTAAAAGCGATGATTTGCTGGGATTGCCCACTACCGCCATTATTACATAGTCAAAAACCAGACTAGCTCTTTTTAAGATATCTAAATGTCCATATGTCATGGGATCAAATGATCCTGGATATATAGCTTTTAACACCCCCACCTCACAAATTTTAAATTTATGTGTAAATATAATAACATGATATTGCTTGAAAACCTAGGGAATAATTTGGTTAATTTCTCGTAATTTTACGCAAAATTGGCAAAATTTAAATTATTTATATTTTAAGTTGCTCGAGATTCAAGTAAATCAAGATCATTACTTTCTTTTTGATTATCTACTGCTTCTATATTATTTAAATTGGCAACTTTAAGCCAGAAGCTGAATTTAGAACCCTCACCCATAGCCGATTCAACTGTAATACGGCCTTGATGTTTTTCAATAATTCTTTTAACAATTGTTAAGCCTAAACCAGTACCTTTTACGGTGTGAACTTTTTTCTCGACGCGGTAAAAACGGTCGAATATATGTTCTAGACATTCTTCCGGTATACCGATACCACTATCAATAACCGAAACTCTAACTTCATTATTATCAGTTTCATATTGAGCTTCGACATTAATATTTCCGCCGGTTGGCGTATATTTAATAGCATTGGTCAGCAGATTGATAACAACTCGTTCAATTGATTCTTGATTCATCGTGACCAGTGGTAAATTTTGAATATCATTTAAATTTAAATTGATTGAACGATCTTGCGCCATGATATTTACGGCTCGAATAGCTCTTTCGATGGCCAGTTTTAAGTCTAGTGGTTGTACTTCAAATTCACGAGCGCCTTCTTCAATTTTACTAAGTTCTAAAACATCATTAACTAAAAACATTAATCTATCTGCTTCATCATCAATGGTTTGTAAAAATTCACGATAGATCTCACTATCCAATTTTTCACCATGATTGCATAAAGTATCAACATAACTTTTAATTGAAGTTATCGGTGTCCTTAACTCGTGGCTTACATTACTGATGAATTCGTTTTTCATACGCTCTAATTCAGCTTGTTGAGTGATATCATGCATAATCATAACTGCGCCTAAAAATTCTTTGCCTAATAAAATTGGCGCACTATTAAGTCTTATAGTTTTATTATGAAGTACAAGCGTTTGGTTGATTGGGTCATAAGCTGGATTGACGCTATCGGTAAAATTTTGAATGGATTTACAGATTGATGGGCTATTTTCTTCTTCGTTACAAAATACTAGGGGGTGACCAAGCATTTCCTTGGCTTCTTTATCAAATAATTCACTAGCAGCGGCATTAACAATCTGAACCTTGTTATCACGATCTAAAACGACAACGCCATCAGCGATAGACATTAATACTAATTCAAGCTTATTACGTTCTGAAATAAATTTATTGCGTTCGGACATTAAGGTATCAACATTTTGTTTGTCATATTCCTGAAGTCTTGAAGACATGTAGTTAAAGGCGTTTACTACACTATCAATTTCTTCGCCAGCATATTGGTATTTTATCTGATAGCCAAAACGACCAAGGGCAATTTCGGAAGCACCTTTGGCTAAATTGCGTAATGGTCGGTTAATAAATGAATAATTGGCCCATAGTGCTAACATACCTAGTAATCCAACTAGACCAAATACCGATAATAAAAAATAATTAGTTTCTTTAGGTGTGCCCAAAATCGTAAAGGCATTATTATCCAGGCCCACCCAGCAAATGCCCAGTTCTTCTTTGTTACGTTTCATTGGTACCGCTATATTGGTTACACTGCGATAGCCTTTAGGGCTTGTATACACACCAGGGACTGAATAATTTTGAGGGTCCTCGTTATAGATTTTAAAAATTTTATTATCTGTAGTATCTTCCTGTGCTGGTGACTGGTTAGCTAAAAGAACTTTTCCTTGTTTGTCGCAAAAGGCTACGTAAACTATTGCTGGTGTTTTGCCTAACTCTTCTAAAATATAAAATTTTAAGCCTTCAAGACTACCTTTATTGCCAAGCGCTTCAGCCCCACCACGGGCTAGAGCGTTTGCTAAAGCCTCAGCAAACTGTTTATCGGAACGATCGATTACTGCCTGCGCCCTTAAAACCCAGACGTAAGCCGTTAAGGTTACCAATACCACAATTGAAACCAGCCCTAAAATCAGAAGCTGTTTTTGAGCCGATAAAACACCTTTGCGATTCTCGAGACTTTTAATATATTGACTAATCATGTCTTTAATAATGGAGAGTTTATTTAATGTAATTATTTTAACATTAAATGTTTGTAGTTAGCAAAAGTTTATTAATTGCTTATGATTATAAAACTGGTCGGGACGAGAGGAATTGAACCTCCGGCCTCACCCACCCCAAGGGTGCGCGCTACCCCTGCGCCACGTCCCGAAAAAATTGTAATTCTTTTAGTTATTATTATAACCATAAATTATCTTTATCAGTTAAGATTTAATTAGCTTAGTTTAAGTAATTAAACCTTAAAATTATTTCATTATTGCACTGTTTCATTATTCCTTTATTTTTTCATTCTATTTTAAACCAAATTGTCATTAACTGAACTATTTCCTTTTCCCCTTGATGAATTTCAATTAGAAGCAATTGAATATATTAATCAAAACCATAATGTCGTTGTCTGTGCACCAACAGGATCGGGCAAAACAGTAGTGGCTGAATATGCAATTGAGCAAGCTTTAGCCAACAATTTGCGCTGTTTTTATACAACGCCATTAAAAGCCCTTTCCAATCAGAAATTTAGTGATTTTAAAGAAAAATTTGGTCATAATAAAGTTGGTTTATTAACTGGTGATATATCGATTGAAAGCAATGCGCCTATCCTTGTAATGACTACTGAAGTCTATCGCAATATGCTTTATGCATCCTTAAACGAAGGCGTGTATGGTGGATTAAGTAGTGTGAATTTTGTGATTTTGGATGAGTGTCATTATATGAATGATGCTCAACGTGGAACAGTGTGGGAAGAATCCATTATTTATTCACCTAAAAGCATCAAGCTAATTGCTTTGTCAGCAACTATAGCTAATGCCAGTGATTTGGCTAATTGGATTACGCAAGTGCATGGATCTACTAAATTAATTGTTTCGAATCATCGTAGCGTTCCGCTCTATTATCATTACTTCTGGAATAAGAAGATTTATCCTTTAATTGATCCAGTCGGTAAAATTAATCCTAATGTGAAAAACTATAAAGTGCAAAAATACAATAAGGTAACTGGTTTTGACCCATATAAAGTTAGTCCTAAAGATGTTGTTAAAACTTTATTTGAACAGAAAATGCTACCAGCTATTTATTTTGTTTTTTCGCGGCGTGGTTGTGAGCAGTTAATGTATGAAGCTAGTTTATTGGATTTAGTAAGTGAAGCTGAAAAAAAAGTTTTAATTGAAGAAACTAGTCTTTACTTTGAAACTAATCCTAGTCTAGCTCATCATACTCATTTACCGTATCTTTTAAACGGCATGGCGGTGCATCATGCTGGTATGTCGCCGCAGTGGAAAAGTCTAATTGAAAAATTGTTTCAGAAAGGTCTGATTAAAGTTGTTTTTGCAACTGAAACATTGGCACTTGGCGTAAATATGCCAGCTCGAGCGGTGGTAATATCTGGTGTTAGTAAAATTACTGATGGTGGACGGCGTAACCTTAAAACTTCAGAATTGGTTCAAATGGCTGGAAGAGCCGGCCGACGTGGAATTGATAAAACGGGTCATGTGATTATTATCCAAAACGCCCGAATCTCCTTAACCGAAATTGCTAATATTGCTAATGCTGATGTTGAACCTTTAAAAAGTAAGTTTACGCCAAGTTATTCAATGGTATTAAATTTATTGGCGCAATATGATATCAATCATGCTAAAGAGCTTATTAGTAAAAGTTTTGGCCAATATGTCCTTAATCAGGAAGTAATGCCCCTTGATTTAAATATTAATGATTTGAATATTGAATTAACCGATTTAAAAAAACCTTTATGTCCAAATGAAATTGGTGATTTAAATATTTATCGCTCGAAAATCCATTATCAGAAAACTTTAAAAATGCAGTTAAAAAACCCACCCAAAAATATGAGTAAGGATAAAATAAACCATGATTTAAACGAAGTAACTAATCTGGCTCATGCTATGCCTTGTCATAACTGTAATGTTCAAAATAAATGTGGTAGTAATAATATTCTGATTAATAAAATTGAGAAAAAAATTAAAAATATTGAAAGAAGTAAAAATCTTGAATCTAACCGTAACCTTAAAACTTTTGATGCTATAGCTAATATCTTACGCTTAAAAGGCTATATTACTAAGGATAAGCCGAGTAGCCTTGGTCAAATGTTTTTAAATTTGCGTGGCTCAAACGAATTATTCTTGGCTGAAGTTGTTTTAAGTAATTTGTTTGATGATTTATCCGTCGATGAGTTGGCGGCTATATTTACCGCTCTAGTTACCGAAGAAACTCGCTCTAAGTATAACCATAAAATTGTTATAAATCCTCAGATTGAACTGATTTTAAATAAGATCGATAAATTAGCCAGATCCGTTAATAAATTACAAAATCAATTTGGTGTAGATATTGCCATCGATATTAGTCCCAGATTCTGCACTATGGCTCAAAGTTTTGCCCAAGGCGATAGTTTTGCAAATTTAACTAAAATAAATGTCTATGAAGAAGGCGATATAATTCGCTGTTTTCGCCGCGCGGTAGATTTAGCCAGGCAATATTCAAAAATTGAAATCTTGAGTGAAGCTTTTCGCAATAAGTGTAGAAATGTTGAGTATCTCTTAAATCGTGAAGAAGTTAAGGAAGATTATTTATAAACATAGGTGATTGTTGTATCTTTATAAGTTTTAGAAATCCCTTCTAATGCAGTGTAAGTGATTTTACTTTATTTAACTCATTGATAATGGCTTCGATAACTTCAGTCATTGTTAAATTGTCCGTATCAATGATAACTGCATTAGGAGCTGGTTTAAGTGGTGAGGCTAAGCGAGCCTTGTCTTGTTCGTCACGTTGGTTAATCATTAATTCAATCTCTTGCAAATCAGCTTTATATCCCTTGTCGGTTAATTGCATATATCTTCTTTGAGCGCGAACGGCTGAACTGGCTTCCAGATAGATTTTTAATTGGGCATTAGGCATAACCACGGTTCCAATATCACGTCCGTCCATAACTGTCGAAAATGAATTAGCCAATTGTTGTTGTATGGCAACAAGAACTTTGCGAACTAATGATTGGGCACTTAATGTTGATACCATTGTATTTACTGGATCCTGTCTGATTGCATCCGTAACATTAATTTTATTGATAAAAACTAATTCTTTATCATTTTCAATTTTAAATTCGATATTGGCCTTTTGTGCTAATGCGTATATAGCCGCACTGTCGCTCATCGGTATATTTTCGTGAACGACTAGATATGTTATCGCGCGATACATTGCCCCGGTATCAATATATTTAAAACCTAATTTTTGTGCCACTAATTTAGCAACTGTTGACTTGCCAACACCAGCTGGACCATCTATGGCAATTTGCCAGATAATGTTATCCTTGTTCATTGGTTATTTTGCGTTTTACGATGGATTCTTCGATATGAGCGTTTAAGTTTTAGTGGTTTTTTATTAATACTTGCCGATTTACTAATCGTAGCTGCTGTATTTGACTGCTTTTTAGCTGTGGTAGCAGTATCACTATTTAAAGGATCACTTATTGCTCCATTGGTAAGTTTACTTAAATTGTGCGTTATTTGGGTATTGGCAGTCTGAAAAAAGCTCCGGATATTTTCCCAGAAAAAGTAGGTGACAATACTTAAAGAAGAGGCAATGAAAACAGTTGTAAGTATAATATTTATATTACGTTTTAAATACATCTGATTGGGATCTAATTCAACCCCTCTTAATTTGGTGTTTTTGCTTATAGTTTTATTGACTGATTTTTCAAGATCAGGATTTTGTCCTAAATTGTCGTAAGGATCAATTTCGGGATTTTCGTCTTGGGGTAAAACCGATTTTAATTGTTGATTCGGTTGAGTAGCTCGTTCATTGTTGGCTATGTCATCATATAGATTATACGCTGGAGATTGAGCTTCATTTGAATTTTGGGGATTAGTACGATTAAAGGCTTTTTCAATCAAGTCGCTTTCATCAGAGAGCATTCTTAAATCAGGAGGTAAATTGGGCAATATATTGGCAATTTGTTCAAGGTTAATATTTAAATTAGGATAATAGGCCACATCATCAAACAAGCCAACTTGAAGATAGGCAAAATTACCGGTTTGAACTGATAACAGATTACGCAATACGTTAAAAGGGCTTTCTTCGCTTACGGTAATCGTAGCTGACCTTATGGTTTGCCCGTCCAGAATAAAGATTCTGCCACTATATTCATTGTTGCTACTGGTAATGCGTAAAATGCTGGTGCCAGCAATTTTAAGTCGCAAAATTTCCTGCAACACATCTTTTAAACCTTTGTTTTCAGTAGGTAATTCCCCACTAAATACAATATCCACTTAATTTTTAATCCTCTAATTTTTGACTTAGCTACATTTTATAATATATTAACCATATTTTCCTATATAAAATTAATAGTTGGGCATAATTGCTCAACTATTAATTTTTATTAGTCAATTATTTTGAATATACAAGTATGTAGTTGAATGGTTATTTAATCATTCGCGATTCTACAGCTGCCCAGTCTACATTAGCAAAAAAGGCTTCAATGTATTTGGCTCGTTCACTAGGCTTGTAATCCAATAAAAATGCATGTTCCCAGACATCCATGACTAAAAGTGGAATAAACCCAGCCACATTGCCTTCTTCGTGTAAGGTTATCCAGTGGTTAGATAAGGTTTTGGTATGGGGATCTTGATACAGTATTGCCCAGC
>JAKAZS010000057.1 GCA_021815785.1 bacterium | reverse complement strand
ACCGTATAGCCAACTGACATTAAATTATTGCTTGAAGTGTAGGCATTACTTGCCATTGAAATTATATAATTATCACCAACCGAAATCTGTTGTTCCTGAGGAATGTTTAACGAAAGCATGGCTGCTGGGCTATTAATATTTCTGGTTATGGTTATAGGTTTGTTATTAATGCCTAAAGCATCGCTATTACCATTTTGCCCAGCGTAAGTGTAAAAAGTGGGGGCTAACCCGGGTCCTTGCTCATAATTAATAACTGGCTCTTCTAACAGTGTTGCTGAATTGGGACTATAAAATAGCCACTTGGTTATTTTACAATGGGTAAAATTATTATTTAAATAATCCTGGGGATAATTAGCCGTCGCTTGCCTATCCCAAAAATACGTCGTTTTGGTTTCACCTACGTAATTTTCTATTACACTTGATGTTTTATCAGGGAAATAAAACGCGAGCCCAACTGGTAGGTATTGTTGGCCAGGTAAGGCTGGTGGAGTAAAAGAACTAAAGGCAGTTGTTCCATAAGGTGTGGTTAATGAAACCATCGATGAACCCGATGAACTAGATTCAAAGTCATAGTTAAACTTAGAAGCTATATTAATTACGTCAACAATAGTTTCCAGGTAATTATAAGTTGAGTCATAAAAGAAATTAATTGGTCGGCCAAAAGGGTCAGTAATTATTTTGGGTGCATAAAATTGCTCTGGGTCACTTATATTACTACCTTCATAGATAACTGTAGTTCGCTGCCCCAGAGCATCTTGAATATAATCAATCTGAAAATTAGTGCTAGACATGTACTTAATCGTGACAGCGTTACCGTGCGGGTCAATAATTTGCGACAAAAATATACGTTGCGTTTTGCCAGTATTGTTTACATTACTATAAATCTCAATACTGCCATCGGTTAAGGTTCTAGTATAGGTTTGGGGATCGACCAAGGTTAATACGGCTTGAGATGTTACATCGGGTGAATAAGGGTTGGTTAAATTTTGTGGCATATTATAGTTATAGACTTCAATGCCACCTCCTGGTGGGTTTACAGTTACATTGTTACTGGAATCGATAGTTAAATAAGCCACATAATTAAAACTCCAATTTGAACCAAAATAACTAAAACTTGGTGTTAATTGTGGCTGCCCCATTTCACCATCATTATAATTTAGGGTAAAATCCATTTTAGGACCAATGGGTGGGGTATAGCTTAATGGTGTATCCATAACATTTAATGAAGCCTGCATCGAAAATGCGCTAACCTGCGCCATGCCATTACAGCCACAATTAATCGCATTTGGGCATTGTGGCGGATTGCTTGGTGTTTTAGCAGGATTGCGTCCAGTAGACCGGCCTTTGCCCCAGATGGTTTTGGCTTCGTCTTCATTGACTAAACTTATGCCTGTTGGCAGTTGAGCTATCGCCACATTCTTGGTTTTAGCTAAAGCTGGTGGCGGATTTATACTATAAGCCTTGGATTTATCATTATCTTTAACCGTTACGTTAGATTTATCCATAATTAAAAAATAACCACTGGCTTCACTATCTAATACTTGGCGGGCAATCCAGAAATTGTTATTTAAGCCAAAAGTTGGATCTTTAATTTGATATTTACCATTGTCATAGTTGACAATTGCTGCATAATGCCCTACTTTCCAGTGCATGACGCTGGGTATTGGAATTGAAACGCCTGGTTTGATTTTTACCGACAGCATTGGCATATTACATTTTTTAGCTAATTCCTGTACTTCATATAAATTAGTGCCTTGCTTGGTTGATGGCAATAAATGGGTTAGCTGGCTACAACTTAAGGATTTATTTCTTAAAGCCAATATTGTATTTACAGCATACGGCCCGCATTGAAATGACGTAGCTGGGCTGTTTTCCATTGCCCATAAACAATCTTTAGCATCTTTTATCTTTGTGCCGCTTACACCTTTAAATTTTCGTGTTTTAATTTGCTTTAATAGATTTTTTACATCGTCAATACGGCCTATTTTTGCGTCAATATCTAATAAATTAGCTATGGCCATGTCCGCTACCAATTTTGGGTTAGCCGAAGTTTGATTTTTAGCCTTATTCCACGCGTCTAATAATAACTTCATCGCTGTACTAAAATAGCCATGTTCAAAATCTATACTAGCCAGATTTACTTCTAGTCCGGGTGTCCATTTTGAGTCAGGGTATTTAGTAATAAATTCATTCAAACTCTTGAGCCCTTTTTCATCTTCATTATTCTGAAAATACATTAGATCGTAAGCTAAAGTTTTATTTTCTAACAATTGTTCATTTTTAACTTGGCTAATCTTATTTTTAGTCTTTGGTGTTTGCATCGGAATAATTGATTCAAGAAAAACCCTGGCTGTGCTTATTTCTAAATCAGTTGGACTAGCACTAAATTTTAGTTCTGGTTTAAGATATGGAACCTTATGCGGAACTTTATTAATTAATATGGTTTTGGTCAGTAAATTATTATCATTATTTTTTTTTACAACTTTACTTTTTGAACTTGGCTCTATATTAATTTTGTTTTTATTAAGATTGTGGGAATGTCTAATTTTGCTGTGTTTGTTATAAGTACCGGCTATAGCTATAGGACTAAGGAAAATATTAAACAAAAACATTAAACTCACTAGACAAGAAAACATTTTCTTGATTATTAAATTTTGAGTTTCGGTTAATTGTTTGTTCATATTTATTTCGACTTTATGGTTATTATTATATTTGTGAAAATATGTCTTTATGAGTTATTAGGCTTTTGGACGGTTTTTTTCCTAGAAGTTACGATTGGTAATATTAATAAATTTATGGCGTTGTCGTTACTGGTTTAACAAGATTTACAAATGGTAACGTGTAATTGGATGATGGAGCCGGGAATTTAACCGAATCAAGATTATATTGAATAGTCGTTACAGCACTTGTTTGAATTGTAGCTGGTGAACTTACCTGTATAGGGTTATTAGCTACGGCACTAATCGTAGTTGTGGTATTTACATTAATTGGTTCAGTATATATTGGCGAATTGATTGTAGCTGTTGTACCATCAGTTGTATAATGAATGACAGCATTAGGGCTTGAGGCAATGGATATTTGCGTTGGGGCGTTTAAATTTGCCTGTGGTGTATTGGGTGGGTTAATAATAGTGGCTGGGACACTAAATACTGGCGTTAGCGGAATTTGAGGCGGCAACTGATAACGATTCATAAGATAAGCTTCGACATTGGCTTTATCCTTAGTGCTTAACAATGCATTATAAACCAATATTTCGGCTATTTGACCATAAAAGTAATTTTGACCGCCACTGGTTCCGTTAAGCAGGGCACCTATTGAGTTAGAATTTCTGGTTACATTATTGGCATTATTTAATGATGTTGTTACTTGTGGAAGTGCATTTACATAAACGCTGCCAGTTGAAATACCATTTTGGGTTGCTTCGAATAAACCAAATTGGTTATAATTGATTGGACTACTACCTGTAATATATTGAGGTGACGTATTATTATAAATATAAAATTGTGGGTAAAAATTACTGACATTATTAGCCAAGTTCAAAGCAATGTCGTTATTATTATATTGACCGAAATCGAATAAATACGAATTAGCTGCACTACTAGTACCACTTAATGGGTTAGCAACTACAAAGGCTGTTAGACCATTACTAAAGTCGGTTGAATTGCTACCAGCCTCAAGCCCTTGATTACTGCCATTAAAACTTATGGTTGGCAGATTATTTATGGCAGTAACAAGATAGCTTGGTGCTATAGCATTATCACTTTGCAGAAAAGTAAAGTTACTACCCGACATGTCTAACCAGCCATATACCTGATTACTTAAATTATATTGAACTCCATAATCTGATTTTAACCATAGTACAAGATTATTGTGCGTAACCAATTGTGTAGTCGGGTCAATTTGGAAAACGTTTGTAGTAGGCGGATTGGTAGTGCTTGAGCCATAACTGGTTATAACGATGGCTTTAATTACCGTATTTTGGGTTACTGTAAATGGTCCAGTGTATAAATTAGAATTAATTGTTGGTACCGTTCCATCTGTCGTGTAATAAATATTACCAACGGGTGGAGATACCTGAGAAATGGTTATGGTTATGGATGGACCAGGGCTAACTGCATTAGCTGGTGTGATAATTGGTGAATTAACGGGTGGACCTTGCGTAAAACCATATTTGTTCGATAAATAAGCTTCTACCGCCTGTCTTTGGGTTGTAGTAAGCTGTGCATTATAAACTAATATTTCGGCGATATTGCCATTAAAGTTATCGCTACCACTAGAAGTATTGCCTAAATACACTCCACCAATTCCATTGTTTACTCTTGTTATTGAAGCTAAAGCTGCATTTAAAGTTTGCGCTCCTGGCAGAGCAGCATTTAAAAATTCATAACCAGTATTAGACGCCCCTGTTTGAATGGATTCAAACAAATATTTACCGCCTGAGCCTATCGGTGGCTGACCCAAAAGTAAACCACTAGTACTACCTTGGAAGACCTGAAAACTTGGATAATAACTACCATTATAATAATAAATACCAGAAGCTATATTATCAGTAGTATCATTGCCAATATTAACCATGCGCATATCATTTATTGGCAAACCAATGGGTTGAGCCACTACAAAGATACTTACACCATTAGAATAGTCTATACTGGTAGGGTTGGCGCCCAATATCTGGCTGCCATTAAAATTTACAGCAGGCAAATTATTAAAAATATTATTATTAATGGTTGGGTAGTATGATGACGAACCTAAATTGTAATTATAATCATTGCCAGATAAATCATACCAGCCAGCTACTGTATTAGTACCAATTTTATTAGCCCCAACATTAGCCATAAGCCAGGTTTGCAGATTGGTTCTTGGAACACCGTTAGTGCTTGGATCTACGTCGATAAACGTGGTAGCTGTGCTGCTCGAACCGTAGTTTGTTGCTGAAACAGCTTTAAGGGTAGTTGGCTGTGTTATGCTAATGGGTTCGGTATACAAGGTAGAAGAAGTCGTAGGCTGCGACCCATCGGTAGTATAATAAATATTCGTTCCAATTGGATTACCAGTTTGAGTTATCGTTACACTTTGCTCACTTGTATAAACGCCATTGGCAAAATCTATAGTTGGTGGTTGAAGGGTAAGAGCTGATCCCAAATAATATTTATTAGCTAGATAAGCCTCAACGGCCTGTCTTTGTGAAGTGCCTAACACCGTATTATAAACCAAAACCTCTGCTACATTGCCATTGAAATTATTGCCACCACTGGAAGTATTGCCTAAATACACCCCACCAATTCCATTATTATATCTGGTAATTGAACTTAAGGCTGGATACATAGTTTGAGCACCGGAGATGGCTGCATCTAAAAATTCAAAACCAGTATTAGAAGCCCCAGTTTGAATAGATTCAAATAAGTGTTTTCCATTTGAATTAATGGTTGGGCCGAAAATTAAATCAGAATTACCACCTTGAAAAACCTGAAAACTTGAATAATCATTTCCCGCATAATAATATAAACCAGCAGCTATATTATCAGCTGTATCATTGCCAATATTAAGCATGCGCATATCAACTATAGGTAGGCCAATTGGCTGAGCTACGACGAATATACTTACGCCATTGGCGTAGTTAACGCTTGTACCATTAGCACCTAAAATCTGGTAACTATTAAAATTAACCGCTGGCATATTACCGAATAAATTATAGTTAATAGTTGGATAATAACTAGGACTACCAAGATTAAAATTATAATTATTGCCTGATAAATCATACCAGCCAGCTACCGTATTGGCATTGATTTTATTGGCTCCAACATTAGCCATATACCAGCCCTGTAAGCCAGATCTTTGAATGTTAGCGGTATTAGGGTCAACATCAATGAATGTCGTAGCGACTTGGCTAACACCATAATTTTGACCAGTTACAGCCTTAAGTGTAGTAGGGCCAGTTATGGTGACCGAACCGGTATATTGTGTGGAGTTTTGCGTTGGCGTTGTGCCATCAGTTGTATAGTAAATATTGGTACCAATCGGATTGCCAGCCTGGGTTATTGTAACGCTTTGCTCACTTGTATAAACACCATTGGCTATTGCTATAGTTGGCGGGTTAAGTGTTGGGCCTGGTCCAATATCGTACTTGTGACACAAATAAGATTCAATAGCCTGTCTTTGGGTTGTTCCAAGCACAGTATTATAGACCA
Source organism: bacterium (assembly GCA_021815785.1). Lineage (GTDB taxonomy): Bacteria > Cyanobacteriota > Vampirovibrionia > Obscuribacterales > JAKAZS01 > JAKAZS01. The sequence continues at coordinate 13,906 of JAKAZS010000057.1, read as the reverse complement.
AAACCTCGGCTATATTGCCATTGAAATTATCAGTTCCTGGTGAACCTGCGCCTAAAGCTATACCACCAATACCGGTAGAACCTCTACCTACCAGTTGGGCATTATTTAAAGCCGCCTGAAGCTGTTCGCTACCACTAATAAAAATGTTACCAACACTGGCTCCATTTTGGGTGCCTTCAAATAAATAGCTAGTACCTGAAGTTATATTATTGGTAGTAGAAATATAATTATTAGCTGTTCCATTATAAATATGAAAGGCTGGATTAAAAACGCCAGTAGAACTGTTATAAAGTAAGCCTAATACTATGTCATTATTATCGTCATTACCAAAGTCTAACATTCTGATATCAGCTAGCGATAAACCAATTGGTTGGCTGACAATAAATACACTTACACCACTTGAATAATCGGTTGTTGTACCAGGACCTTCTAAAATCTGGCTGCCATTAAAGTTCAAAGCTGACTGACCACCGATTACGTTATTATTAAAGGTTGGCTGATAACTAGGATATTGACTGGACTGATTAAAGTTAAAATTATTACCAGATAAATCCTGCCAGCCTAAAACCTTGTTGGTTCCAGCACTTAAAGTAACACCAAAATTAGCCATAGACCATAACTGTAAATTGGTTTTAGGGATATTTTCTGTTTCTGGGTCTATAGCTATATAAGCTGAGCTGGTAGGACTTGAGCCAAAACTTTCAATAATTTTAGCTTGTAAAATTGTCGATGAAGATATCGTAATTGGACCTGTATATATTGGTGAAGCGGTTGTTGGGGTTGAGCCATCAGTAGTATAATAAATATTAACGCCCAAAATATTTGGTGTTATAGTTACTGTTTGATCCTGGTAATAAACACCAGTTGTAACTGATAAAGTAGGTGGATTTAAGGCTGGTCCAGCAATATTATATTTATTAGATAAATAAGCCTCTATAGCCGCAATCTGATTTACCGATAAAGGTGAAGCATAAACCATAATTTCAGCTATTTCACCGGTATAGTACAATTGGCCTGGTGGTGGGTTGGCTGTTTGAGCAGCACCGATAGCATTAGCGCTGCGTAAGACAGCTTGCGGGTTATTTAAAGGAGCAGAAGTCGACTGGTTACTATTAAAGTAAATGTAGCCCGTCCCCTTACCAGTTTGAAGGCCTTCTAGTAGATAGGCACCATTATCTATTACGTTATTAGAACCTAAAATATTATTATCGGTGCCGCTATTATAGACGTGTAAGGCTGGGTAATACCCAGAAGTAATAAAACTTATTCCTAAAGCAATGTCATTATTTAAATCATTACCTAAATCCAGTATTCTAGCATCAGCTGTAGTTAAATTAGTTGGCTTGGTTACTACAAAGATACTAGCCCCATTACCGAAATTGTTTGGGGCACCAATACTAGATGTAAGTAATTGATTAACATTAAAATTAATAGCCGGCTTATTATTTAGACTACCATCGCTATTAACGTAATTTGGAGCAATGCTAGAGTTGGCCTGGTAAAAATTAAAATTATTAGGTGATAAATCCTGCCAGCCTGATACAATATTACTATTTTGGGTGACCCCGAAATCAGCCTTAAGCCATAAGGCAAGATTACTAGTGGTTATTCCAGATGTAGTTGGATCAATGTTAATGTAAGTAGCTTTGGCAGTACTAGCCTGGCCATATGGAGTTATAACTGCAGCCTGGACAATCATTGAACTATTAGCTACAAAAGAGCCCGTATAAATTGGTGAGTTAATACTTGGTGTTGAGCCATCAGTAGTATAATAAATGGGGGCATTAGAAGGATTATTAATTGGTGAAGTAATGGTTACCGTTTGAGCCTGGTAATAAACCCCAGTAGCTGGTGTAATAGTGGGAGGGTTTAAATTTGGCGCTGGACTTAAGTTATATTTACTTAGCAGGTAATTTTCAATGTTTTGACGGTCATTTTGGCTAAGCTGTGTATTATATACCAATACTTCAGCTATCTGACCATTAAAATAATACTGGCCAGTTTGGCCGCCATTAGGTAGGCCACCAAGAGTATTATTATTACGGATTACATTTAAAGGGTTATTTAAAGCAGCATTAATTGATAATGACCCATTTAAGAAAATGTTTCCTTGAGGCTTTGCGTTTACAGTTGCCTGCGTAGCTTCAAATAACTGAAATGAACCAAGGGCAACACTATTTGGTGAGGCAATAAAGTTATCAGTTGTGCCATTAAATACATGAAAATTAAGATAATTAGTATTAGTACCATTATAAGGAATGCCTAAAGCAATATCGTTATTTAAATAATTGCCCATATCAAATAAATATTCACCTTGTGAATTAACCGTATTAGGACTAGCTACCATAAATATACTAACACCACTGCTAAAATTAGTTACCATAGGTGGGCCTAATAAAGCCTGGAAATTTGCATAATTAAAATTAAAGGCTGGTAAATTATTTTGGGCATTAGAAACTATCGTTGGTGCAATACTTAAATTGCTTTGTGAAAAATTATAGGCATTTTGTGACTGATCCTGTACATTGGTTACACTGCTGTTATTAACCGTTACCCCAAAATCAGACCTTAGCCATAAGGCCATATTACTATTACTTTGAGGCACATTTATACTTAAATTAAAATTATTAAAATCAGATTCTATAGTTGATGCTATAGTAGCACTATTAGCACAAAAACCAGTATAAAATGTTGTGGGTAATGTTAAAGCTGTCGATCCTACTAAAGTCCAGCTATATCCATTACTCGACACGTAACCATTAACAGTCGAACCATTCTTAGCCAATTTCAAATAAATCGGACTGTTAAAAGTTGGCCCAAGCGTTGTAGTTGTTGTGCCACCTTCAATGGAGCGATAAGAAAAATTAACGCCATTTTTTGGGGTTACATAAATATAAGCGTTTAAACTTCCAGTATCTGGGGGATTACCAATTGAGCCTCTAATCATAAGACCAGCTTGAGCATAATTACTGTTTGTTGCAAACTGATTAGCTACTTGAGTGGTAATTTCAATATTACCAGTTGTTGGTGTATTCACAAAATAACCACTATCACTTGTGCCACCAATACCGCTACCGCTAGCCGTTAAACTATAAGTTCCACCTGAATAGCTGTAAGTACTTGGTGCTTGCGTTGCACCAATTTGAACACCACTAAAACTGGTTGATTGGGCATAGGCTGGGATTATAATAAATAAACAGGATGAAACTAAAAGATGAATATACTTTAAACTAAAATTAGCTTTTATAAACTTATAAATAAATTCATAAAAACTATTAATGAATTTATTGACGAATTGACAAAAACAATTAGGCAATTTATTACCAAATTCATTAATAAAATTAGTAATTTTAAATTCGCATATAAATTGGTTTATCATTACTAATATTCCTTACCAATTTACCATTAATTATTAACTTGCTGTAAATCAGGTTGTATTTTCTTAAGCCGCCATTTATTTTAGGTTATGGATAAAATTAAACTCAAATTAAACTGATTGTTGTATATTTCTACTTATATACCTAATTTCATCTTGACACCATCGGTAAATTTCGATAATGCAAATTAAGATGAAATAAATTTTATCTTTCAGCCGTGATACCTTTCATTTTGCTTTCACAGAATGGGTTTTTAAATACAGTTCACTGATATGATTTAAGAAAGATCACGAATTCAATAAATTCTCAAAACTAAGCAAGCCTGAAGCTCAAGCTGTTAAATTTTGTTTTTGGCAAATTAAATTTAGGCCATTTGGCAAAGTAAACGTATACCACTTTTATTGAACCGATTTAATGATTTACGTGTTTTAATTAACCTTACACCAAACTTGAATTTTGACTAGGCTAACCTACCAGCCATAGCCCATTCCACCATAGCCACCATAACCACCACCGTAACCACCATAGCCACCACCAGAATACATGGCACGACCGGACCCTAGATTATTACCCATAGTTTGTTGCATACTTGAACTTTTTTGTGATTCGGATTTCTGAAAACTAATTGAACTTTTATCCCAGTCATTAACTTTTTGATCAGAGGTCAAATTCCATTGGTCGAGATATTTATCAGCTTTGGCATTATCTAAATGAGTTTTGGCTCGTTTAAGACTATTTAGAGCCCATTGCTGGGCAGCATTTTCTTTTTGCAACCATTGTCTTAAGGCATACAATTGCCTGCCGTCTTTAGTATTCATTAGTGTTTGGGGATCATTTGCTAACGATCCTAATTTTTGCTGTAAGACTTTGATTTCTAATTCGACCTGTGGTTTATATCTTGCCGTTTGGGCTGAAATAGCCTGATATTCTAGTTTTCTTTCTTTATAGTACAGTCGTTCATGACCTACATTATCACTATCTTCCCCAAGCTGCGCGCTATCACCGCTTATTGTTCCAGGCCCAACGCTAGGCATGTCTTGTGCTGTGGCTGGATTAACGGATAAGATTAAAACCCCGATAAATAAATTAATTGGGAAATTTTTCATTTTAACCACCTTGAAATATTGTACTTACTAATCTATGAATTAAGTAAAAGCCAATTAAAAATTATAACTTACTATAAATAATTTACCCAAATCGCCACAAAATTATTTCTATGATTAAGACTATTGATTAAATTTAATTAAACTCAAAAAATGCCTTCAATCTTAGTCTTAATTTCCTTGGGTTTGATTACTGTCATAAGTAAACAGCTTTAATTAATTAATTAATTAAAGTTTAAATTGTGCGGATCGAGCTATTTTATTAGGCTTGGGTCTTTGTTTAGTGAATTTTTTTAGCAGATTAAGATACGCTGGATTAGGGTATTAAAGTGTTCTTCCTTATCATTGCTCAGTTTTGGGTTGATGATTGATTAATTATATTAGTTATAGACGTAAGTGCGTTATATTACCAGCTTTAATCTTTAATTTGGTGAGATTAATTATCATGCGTTTTCGATTTTTGAACCATTACTCTGAAAAGTTTGGCTGGCACTTAAGTCAAATTTACTAGCTTTTTTGACATCAGCAACGTATCTTGCGCCGTATTTTGAACCATGAACTACAGCATCAACCATGGCCGTGATTTTTTGCTCTTGACCGGAACTTCCTGTAGCTGCGTGAATAAAGGAGCTGGCACCACTTTCGCCAAATTGGTTAATCATGTCAGCAACGAGGGCTACACCTTCAGTTGAAGTTACACCTACGGTTTTGGCAACTTGGGATGCGGTTTCGACTTTTTGTCTTAGGATTTTCAGCTCTAAGCCTTGAAAAATCGGACTTTGAACTAGCTTTTCGAGGTCTTTACCTAATTCATTATTGGGCGTAAAATCTAATTTGCGGATAAGATTGGGATCGGCCTTAATTTCAGCGGCTAATTTGGGTCCAAAAATTTCGACTAATAAGGCGTAGCCTTGAGGTGTATCAGCTAATTGCTGAAATAACATTGGTAATTCACCCACTTTTTGATTGGCCTGAAACATTCCAACCGAAACACCAGCACCATTATCGTTCCAGTTGATACTGGTAGGATTGCCTTCGTTAGAACTAATTAAGGCGGCAACTTTATCGACGGGATTGGTTAAATCTAGTGGTCCTCCAGGAACTTTACTAAAATCGTAAGGCGCATGGTAGGTTCCGGCTCCCCCATCGGCTTGATAAGAATTAGGAATATCACCAGGGTTAAAGAAAGTACCATTACCACCTAAAGTTCCACCACCGCCACCCCACTGTTTAACTCCACCAGCTTCGGTTGCATGAATTTTACCGCCACGTTCTTCGACCGGGATTGGTGCTGGCATTTTAATCGGAGCTACATTATCGGTTAAGGCTTCTTGAATTGGTTTGGCTAAGTTCTCACTGGTTATGGCATTTTGATAGTCTTTTTGGACACAAGCAACTAACTGTTTGATTTCACTGGCCTGATTATTAGCTAATTTGCCATCAGGTTGAGGTTCGACCTGAATGATAATTGAGTTATCCTGATTGTTTAATGCTTTATTAGGTGGGCGTAATTCTTTAATTTTCCCATTTGCTTCGATCACGTAATTAGGTGGCTCTTTGGGATTTTTCCCTAATTCGATTTTAATATTTGTAACGCTACCAGCTGGTCGAGTTTCTAGATTTGAAGCCTCTTTAATATTAGGAACTTTTTCAATGCGGGGATCACTTAAACCTTTTAATGGATGTTTTTTAGATATTTCATCATTAGTTTCAGTTGGATTAGGTAGTAATGATGATGAAAATGTTGGCGTAATTGCCTGCATCGGCGTCATCGTTAATTCACTTGAGCCAGAATTACTGTATATTGACCCTAAAGCTTTTTTTATGGCCGCTGGTTCGGCTGATTTACTAGGCTTAACTGGTGTTGCATCTTTGATTGGATTGACTTCTGGGCTACTGGCCATGTCTAGCGACTCCTGAAAAATTGTTAAAATTTATGATAATAATTCCATTTTTTAGCTTAAATTAAATATCATTCTCTTGATATGGGGAAAATACGATTAGGAATAGTTAATTAAAAGTTTACGCTGGATGTAAATTGTATATATTATTGATTTTAATTTATAAATAAATACTTATATTCTTACGATACCATAATAATTGTCAAATAAATTCATTATAGAATATATAATTATCTATTCAGGAATGTGAGATTTTTGACAAATTGCCTAAACTGAAATGTATATTTTAAGGAAACCTTAAGTGAAGTTAAGCACAAATATAAAAAATATTTTGGTTTTCGGGATTAGTTGTAATATCCTTAGCTGTTATTGCCATGCTAGCCCTTTAACCGAAATTAATAATGATTTATTGGCTTTTTCTTTTAAGAAGAAGACTCAGGCTCAGGATAGTGAATCAAATACACCGCAAACTGATAAGGCTAAGGCTGCCAAGGCTAAGTCTAGTAAAGCTAGTGCTACTGAGTTAACTGAAAATTCGGCTGATTCAGAAGCTAGTAATAACGATGTCTCCAAGGATAATACTCATGATTCAACCTTGGATGAATCAGTTACCGAAAATGTTCCCGATAAAAGTAAAAGCAAAGATGTTGATTCAAGTACTGACTCTCCTAACCGTAATGAATCAACTAAAGGCAAAAGCCATAATAAAACAACTGATTTAAACACTGATAACAATAGTGATGCTAAGTCCGAAAACAGCACCAAAGTTGCTAAACCCAATTTGAAAGACCCATATAGTTCTCAAGCTATCAAACATTATAATCGAGCTGTAGAACTTCATAAGGCTGGTTTTTTAAATCAGGCTATTGAAGAATATAAATTGGCTATTGATGCAGATGATAGATTAGAAGAAGCTTATAGCAACCTAGGTATTTTGTATGTTTCCCAACATAATTATCCAAAAGCTACCCAGGCTTTTGAAACAGCTTTAAAATTAAAACCTAACCGACCCACTACGCTTAATGGACTGGCCACTACCTTGTATGCCAATGGCAATCTTGATGCGGCCAAAAAACGCTGGCTGGAAGTAATTAAAATTAATCCGAAATTTTCATCAGCCTATTACAATTTGGGTAATGTTTATGATAGCGAAAAGAATTTTTTAATGGCTGTAAATTATTATTTAAGAGCTATTGAAGTAAATCCGAAAATGTCTGATGCTTATTATCGCATTGGTAATTTACTGGCTAAGTTAAAATATATTGCTCAGGCTAAACTGTTTTATTTAAAGGCTAATGAAATTAGTCCCAGCGGTGAATTGAGTAAAGACATTCAACGTAAAATTAGTTCTATTGACTTAACTGTTCAGAAAGTTAAAAAAGATAAGCGTAGACTTTCAAAAAATATTAAAATTTCCGACAAATAAAATTAAAAGTTATTAATGTTATGAATTCCAGTTTAGATCAAAATAAGATTGAGGCAATTTGTAAAATTATTGATGGTCGGGTTATTGAAGATGAAAAACCTTCAGCTTTGCTTATCCGCGGTTTGGTTTATGGTTTTCCAGCTACACTGGAAGTTGTTGCTCCAATTTGGCCATTTGGTGTAATTTATTATATTGAGACTAATTTAATTGATGATCCAGATAAACAGGTTGAGTCTTCGCTAATTACTATTCGACCACGAATGGTAAGTGGAATCTTGGGTTTTATTGGCCGATTATTACTTGTTAATCCTGGTGGCCAAAAGATTGGTGAAAAGAAAATTGATAATAAATACATATTAAGCTTTGATCATAAAAATAACGCTGAAAGATTATTGTTTTATCCAGGACTAATAAATATTGTTGATAAAATACAACTGGAATGTCATTTTAGTGAGTTGGTAGTTAACCTGGCTAATGGTGTTTTTCTTCAACAACCAACCACTTTTAATAAATTAAATATTGATGTAGTAAGAGAAAGTTATAAAAACCTGGGCGCAATCGCACAAATAATTGTTGAAGCCTTTTAATCGTCTTAGCTAAATAGTTTGGTCGTTGCGAAAATTTTGCCAATCAGTTAGTCCAGAGAATTGATAATCACTTGGGTTATTTACTTATATAGCTAAATGCTATAATGATTAAAATGATTTCTGTTAAGCAAAAACTTTAGAAAACCTTAATATATTCCGGTTAATGTTATTTTTGCTGCATAATCATATTAGATATCAAATTTGCGTTGGAGAATATAAATTATGGAAACAACAACAACAACTAATACCGCAACCGAACTTTTGACTTTAACAACTGAAGCAGTAACTGAAGTTAAAAGACTGTTAGCCAATGAACCGCAAATGTCGGGTTTAAGATTAGAAGTTAAAGGTGGCGGATGTTCGGGAATGTCTTATGGTTTAGGCTTTGACACTGAAAAAGAAGGGGATCATGTTATGGAAACCCAAGGTGTTAAAGTTTATTTAGATCCTAAAAGCGCTGTTTATCTTAAAGGAACTTTAATTGATTTTCAAGGTGGACTTCAAGGCAAAGGTTTTGTGATTAAAAACCCACAAGCTAAAGGATCCTGTGGTTGTGGACAATCATTTACTGTATAAATTAGCTTATCTAAAGATAGCTTAAACCTTTATTTTAAGGAAAATTATGAGTAACAAGCCCAATTTACAAAACATTAGTAAATTGGGCTGTTTTACTTTGTTGCCGGATTTTCAAAGCTTAACTATATCGGGTCAAGATGTTAAAACGTTTCTTCAGGCTCAATTGACTAATGATCTGACTCAATTAACACCAGGCTTGAGTCAGAAACAGGCAATTTTAAATCGACAAGCACAAATTCAAACGATGTTTGCTTTGTATAATTGTAGTAGTAATGAGACTTTAGCCTTTAAATTAATCGCTCCTTTAAATAGTATTCAACAGACCTATACTATTTTAGCCAAACAGATTTTTAATGCAAAAGTTAAATTAACTATTGATCAAGATAGTGAATATTTATTAGTTCAGGGATTGAATTTCCTAGATGCTATAGCTTATGCCCTTAATCTTAGTCTTTATGATACAGTTAAATTGTTCAACCATCATTGTGGCAAATTTGTTATGTTTGACACTGAAATTAGCTATTATAAGGAAGAATATTTTAATGATACGACCATTATTCTTGCGATACCAGCTAAGAATTTAGCTGAAATTTCTGACTATTTAAGTACCATTTTTCTAAAATTTAACCTGATTCACGTAAATTTTGCAGATTGGCAAAATCTGTTTGTTGAATGGGGTTATCCTCAATTTAATTTGGATTTTAACCACCAAAATAATCTTTTAGAAACCAGTTTAGATAATGACTATGTAAGCTCTAATAAAGGCTGTTTTCCTGGTCAGGAATTTTTAACTAGAGTTAAAACTCATAACAGTGTTGCTCGTGCCATGTTTGGTATTATTTTAAATGAGAATTTAGAAGCTAAGCTAAATTATACTGGAGCTAAATTAATAATCGATAATAATGAAATTGGTGAAATTACCAGTTATATTCATTCTTCAATGTTAAATAAATTTGTCTGTTTAACCCTTTTAAATAAAGAATATCGAATTAATGATAAAGTTATTAAATTTACCTTAAAATCAGGCGATTATTTAAAAGAATTTTCTGGTACTACTACAAGATTACCTTTTCTTAAAACTAATGCAAGTTCCCAAGCAAATATTCTTGTGAATCAGGCTGTAAAAAAATATTTAAATACCAAAGATGTTAATGAAATTAATCAAGCAATTAATCTTTTGACGAAAGCATTATATTTGGAGCCTCATAATGAAGATACCTATGAGTCATTGGCCGTTATTCTGGATAAAAACGATCGACAGGATGAAGCTATTAAAGTAATCCAGGATCTTATTAAAATTAACCCTGATTCGGTAATGGCTCATACTAACCTTTCAATTTTTTATATGCAAAAAGGCTTTATTGAATTAGCTGAAAATGAAAAAGCTATATCAACATCACTTAGAATGACAGCAGCGGTCAAAGATATGAAGCCGACAAGACCCGATCAGACTGAAACTAAACGTAGGCTTAATATGTTTCTTGAAGTTTTAGCTATTGATAGTAACGATCCTTTAGCTAATATTGGTGCAGGTTCCTGTTTCTATGAATTGGAACAATTTACTGAGGCCATACCTTATTTACTTAAAAATCTTTCGTTAAAGCCTAATAATCTTGATGCCTATTTTACGCTGTCTCAATGTTATTTAAAAACAGCTAATTATCGACAGGCAGAAGATTTTATTCAACGTGGTTTAATTCTGGCCAATCAAAGAAATGATTTGGCTAAAATTAACAGTTTTGAACTTTTAAGTAATGAAATTAAAAATAGTAATGTTTAGGTCTTAAAAATTGCTGTATAAGAATTTATTAAAACTCTGGCTAATCATAATTTTTATTTTTTTATACCTGCCAATAATTGTATTAATTATATTTAGTTTTGATGACTCCCGTTTTGCATCATCTTGGTCGGGCTTTACTCTAAATTGGTATATAAAACTCGTTAATGACACTGACCTTATGCTGGCTTTAGCTAACAGTTTGAAAATTGCCTTTATTTCTGTAGCTATTGCCGCTATTATGGGAACAATTGCGGCTTATGCGTTGACCCGATTTAAATTTAAAGGCAAATCACTAAGTATTGGTTTAATTATGCTCCCGATTGTTGTACCAGAAATTGCCATGGGTATAAGTTCACTGGTTTTGTTTAATACATTGGATTTGCCTTTAAGCATTAATACGGTCATTGTTTCGCATATTGTTTTTTGTGTATCCTATATTACGCTAGTGGTTTTAGCCAGGTTAGAAGATTTTGACACTAAACTTGAAGAGGCGGCTTATGACTTAGGTGCAACCCCAATAGCCGTATTTTTTAAAATAACCTTACCCCTGATTTCACCAGGAATTCTGGCTGGATCTTTATTGGCATTTATTTTGTCCTTAGATGATTTTATAATTACGCAATTTACTGCCGGTGTAGGTGTTTCTACGATACCATTAAAGATATATTCGCTGGTTAAATTTGGTGTCTGTCCGGAAATAAATGCAATGTCAACCATACTTATTTTAGTAACTACGAGTATTGCTTATTTAGCTAATAGGATAATTCAAAAACAAAATAATCTGGTTTCCTAACCCTACCTTTTAAGGCCAAGAATATTTTTGGCAAAGTTATGGACAAATTCTAAAGTCGTATCTGGTATCATATAGGGTAAGAGTTGGGTACTGTTGACACCACCCCAGGCATTTTTGGAATTTGTGATATCTAGTCTGGTTATAGTTGAGTTTTGTTGGTTAATTAATCGGTCCTTGATTACGCCATCTGGTTGCTGGGCAATGGATTTTTGCAAAGACCCTAATAGCTTGAATTCAGCTGTTTCGGTCAAACCTAAATTACTTTGACCGGTAATTAGTTTAAGTGGGTCGCTACTAGCCTGATTGCGTTTAATAAAGTCTTCGTAAGCAGCATAAAGACCAAAAGTTATATTATCGGCATGATTAAAATAATCGTGATAAATACTTTTTAGTTGGCTACCCGAATAGGTTGCATCATCCAAAATTATATATTGCCTGGCTAGTTTTTCGTTTTCACTACTGAAAAAATATTGCTCTTTGCTTATAAAGGAATTTTCCGGAATATTATTGGCTACTTTATATAGATAATTGGTAATTGCACTACTATGCGCTCCGTATTTGCCATCTAGGCCAACGATGTACTGATGTTTGGCTAAATTTTGCTTGACTATGTCGCTATTAATCATGTCCTGATTAATTAAATCATGTAATATTTTCGACTTCTGGATTAAATCTTTAAAATCTGGATAGGTAGTTAAATTACCTAATATTCTGGCTGCCTCTAGGCGGTAGGCAAAGGTTGAAAAGGTTTGGTGTAAGTAGCTATCTACCGCAGCTGGAGTAACTGATGCCACAAGTGATTGATTTGATTTTGAGGTTTGGATATAATTTAGCGTATGCTCTAAATCAGTTATTGAATGATGAGGGGTTAGTACTTTACTAACTAATTCAGTTGGACTAAGATTAGGGTTGGTTTTATGTTCGATTTTGGCTTCTTTTATTAAGGCTTCAAGTTTCTGATGAATATTTCCCGTGGCTAAATCAATAAAATTTGGAGTTTTGTCAAAATTATTGGCATCAATAATAAATATGTTTTGACCTTGACCTTTAAGTTTTTCGATTTGGGAATCGGTAAACTTATCTAAATTGTCAAAAAGAACTATATTGCCTTTATGTAATGTCCAGTCAAAATTATTTACGGGTAGAATGTCGGATGTGACTTCAGTTGCTTTACGAAATAGATAAGCTAGCAAATTACCAGTTGATGTTAACGAATGGGTATAAAGAAAATTACTGTCCGTTAAATCAGGATTACTGGTTAACTTAGCAAAATTTTTCATTATTTGAGAACTTGACAAATTTGGTAAGGCTTCAGTCAGAAATGCGTTAGCAAGCTCTTTGTCGGTTTTATCAGGAAATTGAGCTAGTATTTCAGCTAACTGAGTTTGGGTAAAATCACCCACAGTAGCTTTTTGAGTGATTGTTGAAATTAAATTGTTGTATTCAAGATTACGATCAATTTGGGTGATTTTTCCTTGCTTGTCTTTGTAGTATTCAATTCCATTGTTGCTTAATGTTGATATGGTATCAGCGGTTTTGTGGATTGTCGTACCATCAGGAAATCGTGCAAAATAGTCGCCATTGGCAAATTTTACTATTTTAGTGTTATCATCTAAAATAGCTTCAAAATATAATTTGTTGTTACCATGGATAGCCGGATTATAGTCAGGAATTAATTTTAAATTGTAAATATTGCGATCGGTAACATGGCTAAGTGGAAGTGTATAGGTCATTTCACCGGTTTCGTTTTGCGTTAAAATTCTTGAATTACTAAATTTTACCTGCTTAAATGTTTGAAATAGACTCATTCTAGCCCCGTTGGGTGCGGTTATGGTCTGCCCGGCCAGATAACTTTCATGATTAATTTTATAACCATCGGGTGTGATAAGTTCCATTTTTTGTGGCGTCATAACTAATAATTTGTAATTATCTGGAAATGTAACTGCATAATCTCCACTGATAGTTGGGCTAATTTTAATGCCATTAGTTAATTTTATTGAAACAGCAGTTTTTTCGGTTTTTAATTTATTGATACCATCTTCAATTTCATTAGTATAACGCAGATCAACTTTATCTAATTGAGGCATATTGGGAAAACTAAATTGAAAGTCTAATTTTAAATTTCCGTTGCTGTCATAGATTTTGGTATCAAAATTTTTGTTTGGATCAAAAATTACATTGCCTTGGCTGTCAATTATTTGACGTTCAAAATTAATATCGTTAGTGGTAAATTTCGTAATGTCAGTTTGGGCTTTAGCAATATCGTTAGTGGTAAATTTAGCAATGTCAGTTTTTGGGCTAATAATATCTGGCGTAACCGGTTTTAGACTGTCCAATTTAACTGGCATAAATGCATGGGCTAA
>JAKAZS010000056.1 GCA_021815785.1 bacterium | reverse complement strand
ACCGGTTGTGGTTGCGGAAAATCAATTGGTTTTATTAGGAAAAACCCCAGGAGCTGCCACGATGGTGCTATGGGATGATGGTGGTAATGTATTAGCTTTAGATCTTAAAGTTAATCGTGATTATTCCCAGTTACAGTCTACTTTACGCGAAATTGATCCGCGGATAATTGTTAAGGCTTTTTCTATTGCTGGTGGTGACCGAGTTATTCTTTTAGGTGATGTTGACTATGCTGAATCAGTAATTCGTGCTTTTAACGCAGCTAACGTCTTTATGGATGATCGAGGTATGAATATTGACATTGCCAATAATCGTATTGTTACTCGAGCTGGTAACAGTTCAATGATTGGGGAAATGGGGATGGGGTCTCAAGGCGCTGGTGGTGGTACCCAGGGATTACTTTCGACAATATCTTCAGTTGATAAATACACCTATTTTTCAAATTTAACTAATAACGTATGTAAGGCTCAAGTCATATCCAGTCAAGGTGGCCGTGTTGTAAGCTTGATTAAAGTTAGAAAAGTACCATTAGTTGTATTGCATGTGACTTTTATGGAAATGAATACTACTGCTGTTCGTGAATTAGGGGTTCAGTTAGGTCTTAATTTGGCGACCAGTACCTTTAATTTTGGTATTGGTGGTAACAATACTAATGCTTTGTCAGCTATTGCCGGAGCTGGAAATGCAATAGGTAGCCCTGGATTATTAACATCAGCTCCAGCGGCTCTAGGTTTATTACCAACTGGTGGAGCTGGTGGCTATTTAGCTGGACCGGTATCTTTTGTGGCTTCGACATTGCCACAGTTAACTGGTATTGGTTTAGGCTTAATGAATACAGCTCCCGCTTTATTACAAAACGCTGTGTTGTTTGGTTCGCCAGGTAGTGCAAGCTTTAACCCGGCAGGTTTAGCAAATTTATTTACTTCGGTAGCTCAGTTGCCATTAGGTAACAAGCTTAAAGTTGGCATTAATCCTTCAGTGGAAGGTATTATTGCGATGAATAGAGCCAGAATCCTTGCGCAGCCAACAGTTACCTGTTTATCTGGTGAAAGAGCCGCATTTTTAGCTGGAGGAGAAATTCCCATTATCCAACAATTGGCTGTTGCTGGATCCGCTATTCCTTCGGTACAGTATGAACCATTTGGTTTAAGACTTAATTTTATTCCGATGCTCATGGAAAACGGTTCAATTAATCTTGAAGTATCCCCTGAAGAAAGAATTTTAGATTCAAGTATTGGTTTTAATCCTCCTGGCACTTCAACTGCTACAATTATTCCTGGTTTTACAACGCGACGATCACAAACCATTGTTGAATTAAAACCTGGTCAAGAATTATTTATTGCTGGTATGGTTACAGCCGCTGTGGGTCGTCAAATCATTAAAACACCAATTATTGGCGAAGTTCCTGTATTAGGAGCGTTGTATCGTTCTAAAGCTTTTAATAAGAACGAAAGTGAATTGGTTGTTGCAGTTAGACCAGAAATTATTTTACCAGGTACACCGGGATCGTTAAAATTACCTGAAGAAATTGATCGAGTAGAAGGTCCACATGATATGAATATGTTCCAAGTTGAACCTACGGTAATTGATGAACGTTATTATACTTCAGGTCGTGCTGAACGTGATACTAGAACTACGCCTACTCTTCCGCCTGGAGCACCAATTCCAGATAGCGAATAGAAGACTGTATATAGAATATAATAAGCGGAGGAAATGTTTATCTTCCGCTTATTATTTTGTTTAAAAACACTTTATTTTGTTTGACTGTATTTTATTCTTTTGTATTGATGTTTTATATTTGTTTAATAAGTGCTTTTACGCTTGCCGCCATCGACACACATTGTCGAGCCGGTTATGTATCCAGCTTGATTGGAGCATAAAAATGTGGCTAGACTAGCTATTTCAGTAACGTTGCCCATGCGATTAGCAGGAATTGTACTTAAATGTGATTCTAGGTATTGGTCTTTACTTTGACGTGATAATTGAATCCTTGACTCAAGCAATTCATCAGTGCGGTCGGTTTTAATCCAACCGGGTGCCAGACAGTTTACTGTTATATTATATTTGGCAATTTCGTTGGCCAGTGTTTTTAACATGGCCGTAATAAAGGATCTTAATGAGTTTGACAATGCCATATTGTCAATTGGTTCAATGACGCTTAACGATGTAATTGCTAGGATTCTGCCGAAATTTTGGGCAATCATCCCTGGTATAAAGGCATTATTTAAGTGAATAATTGGCAGGCATAGGCTGTTAAAGCTATTCGTCCACTCGTCAATACTTGTATTTAGAACGGTACTTGGTTTGGGCCCGCCCATATTATGCACTATGATATCAATTGTAGAATACTTGGCTTTAACAGCGCTAATTAAATTTTCGCGATCATTGTAATTGCTTAAATCAGCTGGAAATATTTCAACTTTAACTTGATACTGGTCTTGAATGTCGGTTTGAATACTTGTCAATAAGTCTAGCGATCGTGCGCTTAAATATAGATTAACCCCTTCAGATGCTAGTCCGTAAGCTATAGCTTTACCAATTCCTTTTGAAGAAGCCATAATTAAGGCATTTTTATCGTTTAGATTTAAGTTCATAATATTTTTCTGCTCTTGTTTAAGTAATGGGCAAATTAAAACAGATGGTTACCAGTGATTACCATATTTATAAGTGATGGTTTTAGCTTCGGAGAAGAATTCTAAACTGTACCGACCGCCTTCTCGACCAATCCCAGACATTTTTGCTCCACCAAAAGGTGTGGCTAATTCACGTAAAAACCAGCAATTTACCCAAATTATACCGGCTTTAAGATTGCGCGCATAGTAATTACAGCGATCAATATTACTACTCCATAATGATGCTGAAAGACCATACGGGGTTGAATTGAGCATTTCTAGTAAATTATCATCATCAGTAAATTTTATAATCGGTAAAACTGGTCCAAAAATTTCTTCTTGGCATAATCTACTGGAATTGGGAATTTCACTAAATATGGTTGGTTCAATAAAATTAGTTGATTCTTGTCCTAAAATTTGGTTGCCACCAGTAAGTAGTTTTCCTTCGGCTTTGCCAATCGCAATGTAGTCTACAACCTTTTCAACATGTTGAGTACTTATCAAAGAACCAATTTCAGTTTCGGTTTTTAATGGATCGCCAACTCTCATATTTTCGGCTAACGTAATTAATTTGTTTTTGACTGTTTCGAATACAGAATTATGAACAAACAGGCGCGAACCAGCTAGACAGATTTGACCTTGATTGGTAAAGGCTGCTTTTAGCGCCATTGGTATAGCATCATCTAGGTTGGCATCATTAAAAATTACATTGGCTCCTTTGCCACCTAGTTCAAAAGAGAGTTTTTTTAACGTGGAACTGGCTTTTGCCATTATGGCTTTGCCGGTTGAAGTTTCACCAGTAAAAGAAATTGCACTAATATCTGGGTGACTAGTCAATGCGGATCCAGCGCTATTTGGCCCATACCCATGAACGATATTTAAAACTCCATGCGGTAAATTGGCTTTGTTGACAATTTCACCAAGCAAAGTTGCCGTATATGGTGACCATTCAGCGGGCTTGAGTACTACTGAATTGCCCATTGCTAGAGCTGGCGCTATTTTCCAAGTGCTAAGATATAAGGGTAAATTCCACGGAGTTATAAGACCGACAACGCCAATGGGTTCGCGAATAGCTAAATGCATTTCATTCGGATTGTTAAAGTAACTATCACCTTTAAATCCGGTTAAAAAATTGGCGAAAAAATGAAAGTTATGCGCGCTGCGCGGTATGTCAACATTAAGACTTAAAGAAATTGGTTTACCGGTATCTTTAGTTTCGGCTAAAGCAAGCGCCTTTTTGTTTTCAAGAATCAGATCGCCGATTTTGTGTAATACTTGGGCTCTTTCGTTTAAAGCTAAATTTGACCATACGCCACTTTCATATGTGTTTTTGGCAACAGCAACAGCGTTGTCAATATCATTTTGATTACCCAGGGATACTTTGGCTATAACTTTATTATTGGCTGGATTAATCGTTTCAAAGGTTTCTTGGTTCTGTGATTTTTGGTATTTGCCATTAATAAAATGCTTTAGTTCAAGACTCGGTTGGTTGTTTTCCATTAGGATTTTTCCTTTTGCATTGCGATTGCCTTAATTTCAATAAAATTGTGACCGGGAAGGTCTAAAACGCCAACAGTAGTTCTGGTTGGTGGGTTAGGAAAATTAAAATACTCATTATAAATTTGGTTGTAGGCGGCAAAATCTGCCATTGCTTTTAAGAAGACAGTTAGGTCAACCACATCAGTTAAATTTAAATTAAGTAATTCTAGTACTGTACGAAGATTGTTGATACAACCAGTGGTTTGCGCTTTAATATCATAGGATAGAAGATTGCCGGAACTATCAAGTGTGATACCAGCTTCTTGATTGGTTAAGTGATTTCTACTACCTTGACCGGCAATAAAAATTAAATTGTCAACTATTTTGTATTGACTATATGATCCAAGTGGTTTCGGTAAACTAGTCATGATTTTTTTACCAATAAATATTAAAATACAAGAATAAAGTTTTATAGTTTAGTTATTGTTTATTATATCTTTTTTAATTTATGAATTCTTTACCTTGGCAGCCCATATTTTCAATTAAGCGTAGTAATATTGTTGAACTTACTGTTTATGGTTTATTGACTGTAGTAACCATTGACAAAGATAGTTTGGCGCTTAAACCACTTATTAGCCTTGGAGATCCTAAAACCAAACTCTGGACTAGATCAATTTTAAAGTCAGCACAATTAGCTAGTAATTATGAACAGTTACATTCAGAATTTACTAATCTCAAGGATAGACATTTTGCCTTGATGATGGCAAGTCATAGTGCTCAAAGTCAACATTTGGAAATTTTAAATGAAATTATGGAATTGACTGGCTTATCCGATAATGATTTATTATGCCCTAAAGTTAGTTCTAAAGATGATAATTCAGTTGTTAAAGCCAGTTTTCACAATTGTAGTGGAAAACATTTAAGCTTTTTGTTAATGTGTAAGGTTTTAAACCTAGATGTAAAAAAATATTTAGATCCAGATTTGCCAATTTATGATAATTTGAAAAAGCTTTTAGCCTTGATAAATCCTGATTTTTTGCCTGAATGTACTATTGATGGCTGTAATATTCCTAATTATGCTTTATCGGCTAGTGATTGTGCCTATTGGTATTTGGTTTTAGCTTCTAGTGGTCGTTTGGCTAAACCTAATTTAATTGCTTATCAAGGTGTAATTAAAGAAATATCTCGATTAATGCAGTTATACCCTTATATTATCGGTGGTAATGGGCGATTAGATTCAAGTATTATGAATGACTATAACGAAAAATCTAATGATGTTTGTGTTGTAGCCAAAGAAGGTGCTGATGGCCTTTTAGCCATTGGGGTTTACCGTAGCAACCACGACGGTTTAGGTATATTAATTAAATTGGCATCCGGATTTAATAAGCAATACATGGCGGTTATTTTTCAAGAAGTCCTTAACCGTTTTAACTATGATAAGATTAGAGATACTGAAATCGACCTATTAGCTAAGCATTTAGAACGAGAATTCTATTTCTAAGAGGATAAAAGGATGATACCAATTCTGGATAACTCGTATACAATTATTGATATATCTCAAGGAGTAAGTTCGCAAAATGCGCCATTCCCTGGCGATTGTCCCTTTAGTTATGATGTCAATGCTAAATTGATAAATAATGACAGCGTTAATTTGACCAGTTTTAAGATGAGTCCACATATAGGTACTCATGTTGATGCTTATTCGCATATTATTGGTTCGCTTGAAGATAGTTATAATAATGTGGGCAATTTACCCTTGGAACCATTTATTGGTGAAGCCTTAGTCATTGATTTGGGTGATATTCGTGGCGAAATTGATCATAGTTTGTTTTTAAGTCAAGTTAGTCAAGCTAAAAGAATCCCTCAAAGATTATTGATTAAGACATCTGTCAACCAGGCATACGATAAATTTAATACGAATTTTGCCTATTTGACACCAATAATTATTGACGAGTTGCATAAGCTGGGTGTCTGTATGGTTGGTGTTGATTCTCCTTCAGTAGACAAATTCGATTCAAAGAATTTATTGACACATCATAGGTTGATTGAATATAAAATGTTCTGGTTGGAAAATTTAAATTTAGCTAACGTACATACTGGCGTTTACTTCTTAATCGCTCCACCATTAAAATTTTTCGAATTGGAAGCTTCTCCTTTAAGAGCAGTTTTGTTAGATTTCAAAGGTGGTTAATTATGTTTGGAAGAAAATGCAGTATTATTGGTGTCGTTCATGTGCCACCACTACCCGGATCGGCTAATTATGGTGGCGATATGTCCCAGATTCTCGCTTCGAGTCTATTTGATGCTTTAAATTACAAAGATGGTGGCGTAGATGCTATTATTGTCGAAAACATGCACGACTTGCCTTACTCGCTTTCAACTGTAAGTAGTGAAACTGTAGCGGCAATGACGATAATTGTTAATGCCATTAAATACGAAACCATGTTACCCGTTGGGGTTCAAATACTAGCAGGAGCCAATCTGGAGGCATTAGCTGTAGCTATTGCTTGTGAAGCTAGATTTATTCGCGTTGAAGGCTATGTTTACGCTCATGTTGGTGATGAAGGATTGCATGAATCTTGTGCGCATCAATTAGTAAAACAACGAGCGTATCTAAAAGGAAATAAAATTAAAATCTTTGCAGATATTAAGAAAAAGCATTCTAGCCATGCAATTACTGAAGATATATCTCTAGTTGATACGGCCAAAAGTGTTGAATTTTTTCTTGGAGATGGTGTGATTGTGACCGGAAAGAGTACTGGTATTAGTCCACCCATTAGTGATGTTCAAGCTGTAAAGCAAAATGTTAATATACCGGTAATTGTTGGCTCGGGTGTTAATATGGATAATATTATTGAATTTTCGAACATTGCCAATGCCCTTATTGTTGGCACTGCTTTTAAGAAAGATTATTATTGGGCTAATCCCGTATCAGAAACCAGAGTTAAAAAAATGGTCAGCTTATTAAAAGATTAGTTGTTTAATGATTGTTGTAGTACCAATACTGTTTAATTATTCGAAACTAATAGCTTCGGTCACGCAATAATTTGGCAAATGGGTCGGTATTAGTATTTTTAGTTTCAGTATTATTGTGTTTTACGGGCTGAATATTTTTTGGTTTGTACAATACTGCTTTTTTTGCAGGCATAGTTAATTTTGGTGTTTGATTCATACTTCTAGTGATTGGATTTTGCTTTGTTTCTGAATTTTGAATTTTTGGTATTTTAAGATTAGTCATATTGGTTGGTTTTAACAGTGAATCTGGTTGTTTAAGGCTATTGTTTTGCGTCGGTTGCAGTTTGGGGGTTAGTGGCTTGGGGGCATTATCATTAATGACCCGGATGGGAATTTTAGGAGTTAACTGCTTAGATTGATTTATGGTTGTTGTTTTAATTGAATTATTAGGTAAAACTGTTGGTTTAGTAATGTGATTGGGTGAGTTAGTCGTGCTTTTAATATGTCTTAGGTTTGCAAGTTGTAAACCGGCAATTAATATAATAGTTAAAGTCGTAAATACACCTAAGATAACTAGGTATTTATTAGGATTCAGTTTATTTTCAACGACTGGAGGATCATTTGTCAGATCATTGTTTGACCGTAAAATCGAACTTTTAGCGGGGCGAGGAATTGAAGTCTCAATTGCCATTTTAAATTCATCCATATTCTGGTATCGATCAATTTTATTTTTGGCTAGTGCCCGAGCAATTACATGTTCGATTCTTTCAGGGATGTAAAGCTCTGGTCTGATTTGGGAAAGTTTGGGTACTGGCATATTTAAATGCATTGACATAGTTTCCATAGTTGTTTTACCAAAAAATGGCAAAGAACCAGTTAGCGATTCAAATAAGACAATTCCTAAGGAGTAAATATCAGTACGCTTATCCAGTTCTAGTCCCTGGCATTGCTCTGGACTCATGTATACCGGTGAACCACATATTTCACCAACTTTGGTTAATCTTTGTGATTCTTCACTTGAGTCATTTACAATTTTGGCAACACCAAAATCCACAATTTTTACAATATCTTCCTTGTCATCATTATCAATTAACATAATATTTGTTGGTTTAAGATCGCGGTGAACCACACCTTGTTTATGAGCGTGACTTAAGCCATCACAGGCCTGGATAATAATGTTTAAGGTTCGTTCAACGTTGAGATAACCATTTTGTTTAATAATGTCACTTAAGGGGATTCCTGATAAATAGTCCATGACAATATAAGGTTGGCCGGTTGGGGCTATATCAAAGTCATAGACCGTAATTACATTAGGATGATTGATTCGGCTGGTAGCTTTACCTTCTTGCTGTAATCTTTTGTAATTAAGGGAATTGGAAACGGCGCTGGCATGAAGCATTTTAATGGCTACCAGTCTGTCCATGAGCAAATGTTTAGCTTTATAAACTACCCCCATTCCGCCTTGCCCAATTATGGAAATAATTTCATAATTATTAGCTAAAACCTGACCCAGCATTGGATCTTTAGCCAGTTCAACCAGTTGAGTGCCATCATGAGGACAGGCACTGACAATTCCCGTGAATTGACGGTTGCATTCCAGGCAGACTTTATTTAATTGGGTGTTGTTATTAGTCACTTAATATCCTTAAAATAACAAGCTAATACATAATATACCCTATTAATTAACTTTTTTATCAGAAAGGATGGTAAATCAGCTCATAAATATATTTTATATGCAATTGATATCTAATAAAGGGAGTTAAACATATTTGGCTAGAATTGGTATACCATTTTTTATTTTTAGAGACTGTTTATGATTTGGTAATATGGCCATTGTTGACATCAAATACAAAGGCTTCTTTAAATAGATTTTTAGGTAAGTAACTTATATTAACAGTAGTGATAATTGTCTGACAGGATTGATAAATCCTTGAAATTAATTCAGTTTGGCGGTTTTCGTCAAGTTCAGCTAAAACATCGTCTAAAAGCAATACTGGCTTTTGACTAAATTTATCTTCTAAGAGTTGTAATTCGGCTAATTTTAGAGCCAGGATTAAACTGCGGTGTTGCCCTTGACTGGCAAATCCTTTGGCTGGTTGGTTATTTATGATAAATTCCAAATCATCGCGATGTGGTCCAATTAAACTTTGTTTTCTTAAAATCTCCAAGGCTTTGGTTGTTTGCATATCATTGTAGAGTAAGTTGGCAAATTCATCTTGACTAACTGAATTTAAATAACTTAAATTATTTTTACTGCTTTCGTTATTGGATTTTCTTAAGTAATCGATAATTAAATTGTCATTAGCGCTGGAAATATTTACAAGGGTAATTTGTGCATATTGGTTAATTCGATCCAAGGTTTTTAATCTGAATTTAATTAATTTAGCTCCATGTTGGGCAATTTGTTGGTTGTAAACATCTAGAGAATCGTTAAATGAAACTAAATTGCTATTAAAATTATTGCGCAAAAGGCTGTTTTTTTGTGCAATAATTTTTTCATAATTATTATAAATTTCCAGATAGGCTTTGGAAATTAGGCAGGCTAAGTTATCTAGCCAGTCGCGTCTATATTTTGGTGCATTTTGGCTTAATTGTAAGTCTTGGCTTTTAAAACTGACGGTTAACAATCTGCCGAGAACGGGCTTACGTGTTTTATAGGCCTTACCATTGATAAAATATGATTTATTGACTTTGTTGTTTGAGTGTTTTTCATAGCAGATTTTTAGATTTTCGAGGTTGTAATCGTTTTGAAAATTTGTTTCAGCTTGCATTGAGTTTTGATTATGGCTGATTAAATCTAGATCGCTTACCTGGCGGGAAGATTTGCCTAGGGACAATAATTCAATCGATTCAAGAAAATTACTTTTACCTTGAGCATTTTTTCCAATAAAAAGATTGGCTCCTGACGTTAATGTTATATCGAGCTCAGGGTAATTACGAAAATTTTTTAAATAAACATTATTGATCCACATGATTTAATTTTAAGTTATTTAAATAAATATTATTGAAAAGATTTATAATAGTAAAATCAGTTTTTTGCTATTATTTGAAAATTTTTAAGAGCAAAATTGATTTTACTAATTAGATTTTTTTTAAGGATTAGGCTTGATGGTTGAAAGTTCAAATAAAGTTGTGGTTTTGGGTGGCTGTGGTCAAATGGGTCAAGTCATTATTGATGACTTGATTCATTTTAGTCAATTTCAGGAAGTTGTTATAGCTGATGTAAATCTGGATTTAGCAAAAGTACTGGAAAGCAAATATAATACAAAAAGATTGGTTGTTAAGAAATGTAACCTTTCGGATACTGATGAATTGGTAAATTTATTGAACGATGCTTTTTTAGTAATTAATTCGAGCCCGTATAAATTTAACCTTAATGTTATGGAAGCTTGTTTAATGGCTAACTGTCATTATTTTGATTTAGGTGGTTTATTCCATTCAACAATCGAACAGCTTAAATTAAATGATAAGTTTTTACAAAAGCAACTGACGGCTATCCTTGGAATTGGTGCGGCACCAGGTGTGACTAATATTATGGTGGCATATTTAGCTAAGCATTTTGATTCTATTGACAATGTTTTGATAAGTGATGGAGCTAAATTACTAGAGTCTGTAGTTCACCCACTTTTGATTCCATATTCACTTGATACAATTTTAGATGAATATTGTCTTGATGCAATGATTTTTGATAATGGTGTTTTGGTTAAAACCAATGCTTTATCAGGTGAAACTTTAATTGACTTTGGCTATCCTGTAGGTGAGGCTACCGGCATTTATACTTTGCACTCCGAACTTGCTACTTTACCTGATTATTTGGCTAAAAAAGGTCTTCGTAATCTTTCTTTTAGACTAGCCTTACCGGTAGAGATGCATGAAAAGTTTAAACTTTTAGTTCAATTGGGTTTAGCTTCAAAATTAAATTATCAAAATCAAGATTTAGATTTACGCTTAATCTTAAATCAGTTAATTGGGCGGTTGCCAGCGACCAATTATTTAATCCCTGACTGTGAGGTTGTTCTGGTTGAAATGTCCGGAAGTGAAAATAAAAATTTTAAAAAAGCTAAGCTTTTGCTTAAAGCCTTTGCCGACGAAAAATTTTCAGCCGGAGCTTTAAATACTGGCATACCACCTTCTATAGCAGCTGGTATGTTAAAATCTGGATTGATTTCTCAAACGGGGGTATTTGCTCCGGAGGGTCATATTGATGAAAATTATTTCTTTGCTGAATTAGGTAGACGTAATTTGAAAATTAATTTTATCAATGAAGTTAATTTAAATTAGTAAAATAAAAGCTTAAGGATAAGGTTTATAAATTATTGATTTGCTACCATTCGTATTTTCAATAATTTCTTTTTCTATAAAAGGTTTACCATTTACTTCAATTTGACAATTAAGCTTCACCGATTTAAGATCTTTTTGTTTATTTTGTATATAGTCTGCATAGGCTAATAATTCATTGTTGCTGTTTCCCAAAGTTGAAGGTGTTGGTATTTCGTATTTGCTTGAGTCATTCTTAGTACAGATTGCGGTGATATGATTTTTATTTTCCAGAAATAAATACATTGCTAATGACCAAGGGGATCGATCCATAAAGCTTAAATATTGACATGGTGTCTTTGTAAAAAAATAGATGCGTAAAGGCATAATAATAAGATACAATATTGTTATTAAG
This sequence comes from bacterium, assembly GCA_021815785.1. Lineage (GTDB taxonomy): Bacteria > Cyanobacteriota > Vampirovibrionia > Obscuribacterales > JAKAZS01 > JAKAZS01. The sequence continues at coordinate 8,697 of JAKAZS010000056.1, read as the reverse complement.
GAAAATGAAAATCTAAGTTTATGGTTTTTGATCTGATCAATAATGGGTATTTTGTGATTAGGTTTTATTAAAAATGCCAGATAACCTGTCGTTATAATAATTGAAAATATATATATGGGATAGTAAAATAAAATAGCAATAATACCATGAAATATCAAACCTGATATAATAGCTGTTTTCCGCGTTTGCTGAAAACATAAACCGAAAGGAATAAAAATTTCAATTATTATCGTAAAATAGCTAATAATAATAGCAAAATACGGTATTGTGTTTATTTGATTAAATAAACTGGTAAAAATCGGTCTAAGTGAATAATGACTGGTAATAAGGTATTGAACGGTGTTGCCGGAAATAAAATCAGACTGGACAATTTTTTGAATTACTGAGTACAGATAACAGCTTATAACTGTAAATTTTATAATAATCAGTGATGAAAATGATTGTTCTTTATAGAGTAAGATACTGATTAGATAGGCCAATAAGAAAGTGACAAAAGTTCCATTGGCAATATATAAATCAAGACAGTAAAAATAACCAAGAATAATTAATAATCCGGCAATTATTATTTTACTCCTTTTACCTGCTATTAAAAGAATGGATAGTATAGCGTAAATTAATAGCAGTAAGAAACTGATATTAAGGTTGTGGGGAAGATAAATTAAATTGGTACCAAAACGAAATGTTGGTATTACAAATAAGTTGTTACTGAAAATTAGTCTTTTAAGCATCGACCATGAAAAACACAGTAGACAAAAACCAGTAATCCTAGTAATCAGTATAAAATAGTCCATAATTTTTTAGCTCATTGAAAATTACTTACGCTCTTATATTAGTTTATTCTTGAGATTTATATCAGATGTTTATGGAATTTTAATTAAGTTTTCGCTAAATTTTATGTTCGATACTTAAAGCTTGCTATGACAATCATAATATATAAATACAGTAAAAGGGAGATTAATATTCCCGGTAGAGCAATTGTTTTATTGAACACAATTAATAAGCCGTAAAAATTAATACTATATACTGTAAATTTTAAAAGATTTTGCAGTTGGATAGCTAATTTATTATTTATTGATGCCAACTTGTTTTTATTGTTAAATAGGGTAATAAAGCTATAAATAAATACAAAAATGACTAAATCATAATATAGTAGATGGGTCGCGATAAAAACAAGATTAAATGCCGATAGGGTTAGTAATATTATTTTAGCAAAATTGGTGTTAAAATCACGATTCATCATTATTTTGGCTGATATCAGTATATTGGCTAAAACTACTAGAATCAAGCCAATATATTGATATGATTTATATTGATTATGTTCAGTTAATAGAGGAATTAATGAACCGGGTAGGCTTATATATAGCTGATAGGGAATACCACTGTTAACCCCTTGATCCATGTTGACATTGATTGAAAGACAGTGAAGAAACTGAGCTAATAAGGACTGACCAAAAAATACAAAATTTAACAGGATAAGGATAAAGCAGCCTGTGACTAAACCAAATAACATTTTTAATCCAGCTAAACGATATTTATTATTTAGTAAATAATTACTGATGATAAATATGGGAATTATTAAATATTGTGGTTTAAGTGCACAAAGTGACCAGCATAATGATGCTTTGAATGTAGAATTTTTTATCCAGAAATATAAGCCCAGGCAAATAGGTAAGATGCCATATATAATACCACATTGACCAACCCATAATGTAGCAATAATCGGTCCATATATTATTAATGAGATAAATAAGTCCAGATAATAAAATTTATTTTTAAGGTCTTGATCAAAAATTCTAGTTAACCTTAGACATAAAATTAAAATTGCCCAATTAAAGATAACCCAGGCTAATTCTGCAATATTAGGTTTTAAAAATGTAAAGGGAACAAATAACAAACCATTTAAAGGGGGATAGAAGTATGGGCAATATAAGTTTTTGGGTAAACTTGGATACAGTTGATGGACATAAGTATTAAATTGAGATTCTTTAAGGTCAGTTGTATTTAGGTCAGGATAAATTATATTTGCTTTTTTTTGCCGAATTAATAAGCCAACGGGATAAAATTCTTGGCAAAAATCATGAGCAAATATTATTTTGGGTAATAATAAGTTGCTCGATATTAGAAAGATAATTACGGTACCAGCAGCAAGTAATTTAAGAATGGATTTAGGCATGTTTTAGATTAAAAATACGAATTTATTAATAAATAGAACCTCGATTTATTATATACTTAAATAACTTATTAATACATTTGCAATGGCTTAGTCAAGAGGGTTAAAAAAATGAATCAAATTGCCGTTTCTTCAGATAAAATTAGTTCAGTTGTTAAATATACTCAAGATGCTATTAACGTAATTTCTAAAATTAGTAAAGATAGTAATTTGGCGGTTTTAAATTCCCTGCTTAAACCAACCCGTGAAATTACCGTTCAAGTCCCCGTGCGTCTTGACAATGGTGATTATCATTCATTTAAGGGATTTAGAGTTCAACATAATGATGCTAGGGGACCGTTTAAAGGTGGTTTACGGTTTCACCCCAGTGTGACTATTGATGAAGCCCGGATCCTGGCGCATTTAATGAGTTTAAAAACTAGCGTTGCTAATATTCCCTATGGCGGAGCTAAAGGTGGTATTGCCTGTAATCCTAAAGAGTTATCGTTACGTGAACTGGAATCATTAACCCGTAATTTTACAACGGCTATTGCTGATAATATTGGCCCACTTAAAGACATTCCAGCACCTGATGTAAATACTAATGCTCAAATTATGGCTTGGATTGTTGATGAATATTCTAAAGGTCGATCTAAGCAATATGGTGTCGTTACCGGAAAGCCAATCGAATTAGGTGGATCGCTTGGTCGAGATGAAGCTACCGGACGTGGGGTAATGTACGTGGTTCGCGAGTTAAGTAAGGACAAAGGCCTAAAACTAACTGATGCTAAAGTCGTTTTTCAGGGTTTTGGAAATCTGGCTTATGCTGGCGCAAAATTAATTGAAAAGGAATTGGGTAGTTGTATTGTTGGCGTTTCCAGTTCAGCAGGGGCTGTTTACAATAAGAAAGGATTGAATCTTGACAAAGCTCATGATTATTACCTTAAACACAATAGTTTGAAAGGACTTCCTGATTGTGAATTTATGACTAATGAAGAATTATTATTATCCGATTGCGATATATTAATTCCTTCAGCTTTAGAAAATGCTATTAATAAGAATAATGCTAAGAAAATTAAAGCTAAAGTATTAGTTGAGGGTGCAAATGATTGTACTACTTTTGAAGCAGATAATATTTTAAATGATCAAGGGGTCTTAGTTGTTCCAGATATTTTGGCAAATGCTGGTGGTGTTATTGTTTCATATTTTGAGTGGGTGCAAAATTTAAATAATTATTACTGGTCTTTGAGCAAGGTAAGAAGTGAGCTTGATAATTCAATGGTTAATGCTTATGATGAAGTCGCCAATACCGCCAAGCATCATGGGTTAACAATGCGCATGGCTGCTTATGTCGTTGCTATTCAAAAAATTGCCAAAGCTATTACCTTAAGAGGTGTATAAGTATAAACTTGTATTTGAAAAAAATCAATAATGCGATACCATATTTAAGTGCAATATATGGTATCGGTTTTATTGCCTGGTTGATTTTAAGTGCTAAAGCTGCTTATTTCAGTTTTAGTGATTTGCCAGAATTCTATACCAGCGCTAAGCTGTTTGCACAGCATCGAGCTTTGTCTATTTATGATATCAATGAATTTTGTAAACTGGAAAATAGTTTTTTCCCACTAATGCATAATCGGTCCTTGGGATTTTTCTTGCCACCGCCGGCCTTGCTCTTCTTATATCCTTTAGCTTTAATTAATGTGAAAATCTTGCCGGCAATATTTGGATTGTTTTTAACTACTTGTTTATTTGTGTCAATTGCCATTTTAGCAAGAATATATTCGATCCCACTGCATAAATTAGCTTATACTATTGCATATCTTTCATTATGCGGTTTTGCCTATGAACCAATTAGAATCGCCCAATTGTCAACAGTTATGCTCTTGGGTTTGGTGTTTTTAATTTATGCTTTAACGAGAAATAAGGATTTTATTTCGGGAATTATTTTAAATTGTTTTTGGCTTAAACCGCAGTTAATTATCCCCTATGCTGTTTTTCTTATGGGTGCGCGACGTTATAAAGTTTTCATGTGGGCCGGTTTGATAACTGTTTTAATTCTTGCCATTTTATGGTTTTTATATCCAGGCTTAACAATTTATAAAGCATATCAGGCCTTAATTAGCTTTTCAATTGAGCATAGTTCTTATACTCAACCAGAGCTTAATGCGACTATTAGAGGGCAGCTCTTAAGAATATTGCCTAGCTTTAAAACCGGTATTATGCAAATTTCTTCAGTGATTTGGCTGACAACTTTGATTTGTTTTTTTTATTTAGGTCATAAATTATCTAAGTGTAAGCAATTTGTTGAAATGGGGATTTTGCTCACCACGCCATTAGGAATATTAACTTCTTTACACTGTTATAATTATGATTTGGTGTTTTTATTACCTAGTATATTGATAATATTTAAACTAATTGATAAACTTAGTAAATTAGAATTTACAATTTATTTTCTTTACCTTATTGCATTTTTTATGCCAATCCATGTAATGTTGTATTATCAGTATTTGCTTAAAGGTGGTACAATAAATCCTTATTTTGCTTTATTATTATTATATTCATTATTGTGTTGTAAGTTAGCATTTAAAATAGAAAAATTTTCTTTGAACATTAATTCATTAAATAACTATGTCGAATAATCAAACTCAGTTCAAACAAATTATTGTGATTCTGGATTTTGGATCTCAATACAGTCAATTGATTGCCAGAAGAATTCGTGAGCATAATACTTATTGTGAATTGCTGCCTTATGATATAAGCGCTAGTGAATTAAAGAAAATCAATCCAATTGGCATAATTTTTTCCGGTGGACCAAATAGTGTTTATGATGAGAACAGTCTTAACATTGACCCAGATATCTTAAATCTGCAAATACCCATTTTGGGAATTTGTTATGGGGTTCAGTTAATCGTTCATAATTTAGGTGGCGTAGTGGCTCGTTCGGCTAAGCAAGAATATGGAAGAATGAATTTATTAATCAAAGGAAACTCGGATTTGTTTGGTGCCGTACCGCCAAAAATTAATTGTTGGATGTCCCATGGTGATTCGATAGCTCAATTGCCTCAATCATTCGATGCTATTGCTTCAACGTCTAATACTGCGTATGCAGCTATCGAATCCAAGACAAAAAAAATCTATGGTTTGCAGTTTCACCCAGAAGTTGTTCATACTGAATATGGTAAAAAAATTATTGAAAATTTTGTTAAGATTATTTGTAAGTCCAGGCAAGAATTTACACCAGGTAAATTTATTGAAAATACCATGTTAAATATCAAGGAGGAAGTAGATTCTAATTCTAAAGTTGTTTTGGCGTTATCTGGTGGCGTCGATAGCACAACATTAGCAGTTTTACTAAATAAATGTATACCCAGTCAGTTGATTTGTATTTTTGTTGATCATGGCTTGTTGCGTAAAGATGAAGCTATTCAATTGAGCAAGGTGTTTAGTGATACTTTAAAATTAGAAGTGATTTGCGTCGATGCACGAGAAATATTTTTAAAGAAATTGCAAGGAATTACTGATCCTGAAGAAAAACGTAAAATAATTGGTCGTGAATTTATTGAAGTATTTGTTAATGAAACCAAGCATATTGAAAATGTAGGGTATTTAGCTCAAGGTACATTGTATCCAGATGTTATTGAATCTGCGGGAAGCCATTTGTTGCATAAAAATTTGAAAGGCGTTGCCCATAAGATTAAATCACATCATAATGTTGGTGGCTTACCAGAAAATCTTCCTTTTAAGCTGCTTGAGCCTTTTAATTTATTGTTTAAAGATGAGGTTAGAAATATTGCTAAGGCTTTAGGTGTGCCTGATTCGATTACTAATCGACAGCCATTTCCAGGACCCGGATTAGCTATTAGGATAATTGGCGAAGTTAATGAATCTAGACTACTAACTTTGCGCAACGCTGATTTTATCGTCCAAGATGAAATTAGGTCGGCTAATTTATATAATGAGTTGTGGCAGTCTTTTGCTGTATTGCTTCCAGTTAAATCTACGGGAGTGATGGGTGACCAGCGTACTTATGCAGATCAGATTGTAATTCGTGGTGTTACCAGTGATGATGGTATGACTGCTGACTGGGCCAGAATTCCTTTCGATATATTGGCTCGTATTTCTACACGTATAGTCAATGAAGTTCCTGGTATCAATCGGGTTTTGTATGATATTACATCAAAACCACCTTCAACTATTGAGTGGGAGTAGGGTATATGACTGAATTAAATGGTTTTGAAGGTAATTGTTTGCCTTGTAATGATAGTTTAAATCCATTAAGTGAAGATAATATAAAAGAAAATCTAAAAGCGTTTAAAGACTGGTCTTATGAAAGTAAAATGCTTACAAATCAATATTCTTTTCCTGAATATATGAAAGGCATTGAGTTCTGCAATTTGATAGCGAAAATCGCCGAAAAACAAAAGCATCACCCTGATTTAGAAATTTTGTATGCTAAAGTTAATGTTAAGCTTTGGACGCATACTTGCAACGGGCTTACCATAAATGATTTTATTTTAGCTCGTAAAATAGATCAAGTTTATAATTTGTTTTTTTGATTTATTTTACTGAAGCTGGAATTTTGTGAGAATCAGTATAGTTTAAATTGAATCCAGGTAATTTACCATTACAATTTAAGTAGGTATTATTTACATCGCTATGGTTGATTTTTTTTGTATCAACACTTAGGAAAATTGATAGTAATTGGGCTGTGGTAATTACACAAATACCTTTTTTAGTAGCAAATTCCTCAAGCGTAGTTGAGAATTCTGGATCCATTCTTTCGGATAATGGTCTATTTGTCCAGGTTGAAACTACTAAAATTCCTTTAGGCTCAATTTCAGTATTATTCCAGTAATTAATCACTGATTCTGCTAAACTGGCAAATTCGGTTCGTTTAATCTCAGAGTTGCTTTGAGCAATTCTAACCAAGCCAAATATTTTATTTGCTTCGGATAAAAGAAATTCATTTTCGAGATTGTTCTGGGGATTATTTTGAATACTCCAGTTTAATTTTTTAAATACCATTTTAACTGCATTGTAAAGCTCGTTTTCATGTGAACATAACAAACAGTTGCGAATATTTTCATATAAAGCAAGTTGATTATCTAGAGAAGATATCTGATTTTTTATTTGATTAATTTGATGATTTAATTTAGTTCTTTCATCAATAATTGTGGTGATTTCCGGAAAGATGATATGTCCAATCCATTCATTGGTTAAATTTACGGTGCTTGGCTCAGGATTGGAAGGTGCTGATTTATCTGTATTTGTTAAATTGGTATTTTCATTATTATTATTCATTGTAAAATCACCTTGTTTATTGTTGCTTAATTGGACCGCATTACTTTGGTTTGTTGTTACAGTTGGTTCTTCAGAATTAGTCTTATTTGAATCTGGCTTGAAATCGGATTCGGGAAGTTTTAATTCAAGTTGATCAATTGCCGGAAAACTCTGTGGCTGTGGATTGTTGTCACTAACTGGCGAGGGAATGTTTAGGTTAGAGAATTCTTCATTGCTTTCGATATTGAAGTCAAGATCAATATCTAGATCAAAGTCGAAATTTATATCGGGACTTTGTGATGGTTCAACTTTAATATATTGTGAATTAATACCTTGTGGTGGCAATTGAATTTGCCAGTCGTCTGAAGAGTTGTTTGTTTGTTGATTGGATTGACTAATTGAGGTAAGGGTTGAATCTAATTCTTGTAGGCCATTAAAATTTGAATGTTCAGAATCTTTTTTGGTTTCAGAATTTATTTTCTGTTGTTCTTTAAATTTAGCAATTGAGAGTTGATTCTGTTGCATTAAATCATTAATTATAGCTTCATTTGACTGGCTGTCTTCGATTGGTTGATCCTTTACTGGATCTTGGTCGTTTTGGTTTGCGATTGCGAAATTATTGTTGATTATTGGTTTGAGTATTTCATCGTTAAGTATTTTTTCTACAGATAATTCATTATCGGTTTGATTGGGACTTCTGGCAAGCACTGTATCGTTAGGTGTTGAATTTTGGGAAATTGTGGGCGAATCAGTTGAATTCAGCTGGTATATGGCTTTTAAAGGAGAGTCGGCTGAAGTTTTACTTTCAGGGGTTAATGCTGAGGTTGTTGGATAAAGAATTTCAGCTGTATAGGCTTGGCTGGGTGCTAAAGTACCGTTAGAATTAGCTAAAGCTGATAACGGTTCAGGAGTTTGGTGAGCAGTAACCGTATCATTAGAATTAGCTAAAGCTGATAACGGTTCAGGAGTTTGGTGAGCAGTAAACGTATCGTTAGAATTAGCTAAAGCTGGTAACGGTTCAGGAGTTTGGTGAGCAGTAAACGTATCGTTAGAATTAGCTAAAGCTGATAACGGTTCAGGAGTTTGGTCTAAGATAACCGTATCGTTAGAATTAGCTAAAGCTGATAACGGTTCAGGAGTTTGGTCTAAGATAACCGTATCGTTAGAATTAGCTAAAGCTGATAACGGTTCAGGAGTTTGGTGAGCAGTAAACGTATCGTTAGAATTAGCTAAAGCTGGTAACGGTTCAGGAGTTTGGTGAGCAG
>JAKAZS010000134.1 GCA_021815785.1 bacterium | reverse complement strand
TGTGATTTTCGTTAATTTGGTTAACCGTCCTGCTTGGCAAGTCGAGTTGAGGTTTGAAAGCTCTTGCTTATAAGGGTTTATGCCTTATAGGCAAATGGCTAATTAACAAATCCTAATTAAAGACTTGGGCTTTAAAATTTAGGTATAATTGCAATAATTCTTCAAGTTTTGGAGGTAAAAATGTTATTAGTGACTGGAGGGGCTGGCTATATTGGTAGTCATTTCATTAAGGCCTATTTAAATAAATTTACTACGCATGAATTGCTTATTATTGATAATTTTTCTCAAGGTCATCATGAAGCTATCGCTAACTTGTCTAATGTTAAGATTGTAAATTGTGACTTGATGAATTTGACTGATTTAGAGAAGGTGTTTGAAACTTATCCGGTGGATGCTGTAATCCATTTTGCGGCTTTTACTGAAATTGGTGAGTCGCAAATTAACCCCGTTAAATTTTTTCAGAATAACGTTAGTGGCAGTATTAATTTAATCAATGCAATGGAAAATTTTGGGGTAAAAAAAATGGTTTTTTCATCATCTTGTGCAGTTTATGGAATACCGGAAAAAATTCCTATTGCTGAAACAACACCTGTTAATCCCTTAAATATTTATGGTTTAACGAAAAAAATTATTGAAGATGTTTTGCTGGCTATGCATAAAACTAAAGGGTTAAGCTGTGTGATTTTACGTTATTTTAATGCGAGTGGCGCTAGTGATGATGGTAGTATTGGCGAAGCGCATGATCCTGAATCGCATTTAATACCTTTGGTATTAAATGCTGCTTTAACTAATAAACCGCTTAAAATATTTGGTGGTGATTACCCAACCCATGATGGAACCTGTATTCGTGATTATATTCATGTTAATGATTTAGCCAACGCTCATTTGAAATCTTTAGCATTGGTTGAAACCAGTTGTCTAAGTGAAGTATTTAATTTGGGTTCAAGCTGTGGCGTTTCGGTTTTAGATATTATCAAAACGGCAAGTATGATTACGAATACTGATATTGCCTATGAAATTGTGGCTAGGCGAGATGGGGATCCACCAGTTTTAATTGCTGATTATGAAAAGGCTAAACAAGGTTTGAATTTTTACCCTGAATATGATTTAACTAAAATTATTCAATCGGCCTGGCGTTGGCAGTTAAATAAACAGTATTAAGTTATGCCAAAGCAATTCCCCCATTGACTATTTTTTAGCAATTTCCAACTTTTCAAAATTGTTTTTTAAGAGAAGCCACCAGTCGATAAGATTGCTTGAAGCAATTTGTTCGCTTAAAAAATCCATACGGATTGCTCTTTCTTTTTTAGTCATTTTTAGGCATTCATAGATACTTTGAGCGATTTGCTGAGGATCCATGAAATTTGTAAACATTGTGTATTTGCCAATTTCGGTAAACGTACCAGCACCACTTGATAAATTAAGCATGCCTGGATTACCGGTTTTTAAAGGGATAGTCTGACAGGCAATATATTCTTTGGCGGTTAAATTTAGCCCATCGCGAACGGGGTTAACGAGCATGATATTAGCTTTGCGATACCAGATTGCTAATTCATTAGCGGTAAATGACTGTTCAATCCAGGTAATGGGCTGCCAGTTATTTTTACCCCAGCAGGAATTAACCAACGAGCATAAATTTTTACATTTAGCAAAATAATTATCAAAAGCTTTTAAACCTGGCCGAGTTTTTCCACTTAATTGAATAAAGGTAAGTTTTTCAATAAATTCAGGATAATTTTCGAAAAAATATTGGATAGCTTGTATTCTTTGGTATAATCCCTTAGTGTAATCCGCTCGATCTACCGATAAAATATACGGGATTTTAGGGATAAATTTATTTACCGATAAATTAGCTATTTCAGTTTCAGGAATTGAAGATAGTTTTTCCCAGGCTTTAAAGTCAATGCCTAATGGTGCAACAACAATTTTGGTGGTATGACTTAGATTTTTAATTGTTACTGTAAAGTGTTCAAAATCTACTTGGCATTCTGGTAAATGATTATAGACAAAGTCCAGAAAATTATGGGCATATTCTTGGGTATGAAAACCAATAACATAGCTGTATAAAAGACTTTGGACAATGGTTTGGATGTTTGGGCAATTTTCTGAAGTTATATTATAAGGCCAGGGAATATGCCAAAAATAAATTATTTTATGATCTTTGCCCAGTAATTTAGGTAGATAAGCTAACTGATAATCATGGATGAACCATTTGGTGGTTGATAATTTTTGACTTAATTTTAAAAATTCGTTAGCTAAGAATTGGTTAAATTCTGCGTAATAATGATAATCCGCTTGATTAAATTCGATAAATTCATGAAGATCATGGACTAAAGGCCATAGGTATTCATTACAGTAACGGTAATGCCCATTAAGTATGTTTAAATTTAAATCTTTAACGTGAGCTGGTTTTTGTTCTCCATTAAGTAGGGTTTGTAAGGAATTGTCCTGTATATACCACCATTTACCAGATTCAAAGTAATTGGCAAAAAACAATTGCGCTAGAGCCGAAGAAACTCCACCAGGTGCAATGGGGCCTCGATAGGATACCATGTCCATATTGTTACCTCGATAGGATATTAGGTTTACTTTATCGATCAATAAATGAGCATATAATTTATGGCATTTTTATTATTGTTTTTAACTTTATCACGTTAACTGGCATATTACATTAAAAAATAACTGATTTGAGAATTTTTTGGCAAAATTTTAATCTAACTTTAGTCCCTAATGTTTAAATCTTTGTTATTATTAAATTAGAGATGATTTAATAATAATGGAAACTAATTTTAACTTTATGAGAATATTAATTGTCGAAGATGATATACTTCTATCAAATGGTATAGCTACCTATTTAAGAAATCAAAACATCAGCGTTGACCAAGTTTTTGACGCTAATAGTGCTATTGAAGCAGTTTTTAGTAATCAATATAGTTTATTGTTACTTGATTTAAAATTACCTGAGTATAGTGGAGTATCTGTTTTAAAAAAAATCAAAGAGCATAATAATCCAATTATGGTGATTGTATTAACAGCTTTAGATGGCTTAAATGAAAAAGTTATTTGCTTAAATTCAGGAGCTTGTGATTATTTAGTCAAACCAGTAGCCCTTGAAGAAATTGAGGCAAGAATTAAGGCTATGCATCGTAAAGAATTTTTTCAAAATCAAATGATTTTTAATTTTGAAAATTTTTCTTATGACACTAGTTCTCGTAGAGCCTTAATTAAGGATAAAGTAGTTACTTTAACAGCAAAAGAAACGCAAGTTCTGGAAATTTTTCTGCCCCGGCTCTCTCAAGTTGTACCTAGAACTTATCTTCAGGACCAATTGTCGACCATAGATAATGAAATTACTCATAATTCGCTGGAAATAATTATTTCCCGATTAAGAAAAAAATTAGAAGGAAGTCGGGCCTCAATAAATCCAGTGCGCGGAATTGGTTATATTATGGATATTCAAAAAATTAAAGCTAAGCAAAGTTCTTAATATTTAATACTTTCAGTCCTTTAAATTTTGTTTTTGAGTTAATATGGAAAAATGCTTAACAATTCAATTAAAAAACAATTATTAACCTGGCTCATTTTTCCTTTAATTAGTTTATTTGTAATTTTTACTTTAATTGCTAATTATATAACCAATAGCCTTACCATTGCCTTATTTGATCGACAATTATTAAATATAGCTAGTTTGATTGCGCTAAGAATTAATAATACAAAAACCAGTATTGAAATTCCTGAAGAGTATTTTAATTCATTTTTAAAAAATCCTAATGATGAGCTTTTATTTAAGCTATATTCAACTGATGGTGGTTTTATTGCTGGTGATAATGAATTACCGGGATATATTGATTTTGACTATAAAAACCCGTTTATTAAAAGTATTATATATAAGCACAAAAAATTTCGGATGGTGGTGTTTTTTCCGTTCCCGAAACGAAAAATTCAAAATATTCTTCTGGCTGTAGCCTTGTCAACTTCGGAAAGCAATTATATTGCGCATCGATTATTTCTCTTATTTGTCGTTCCCCAATTATTACTGATTGTCTGTAGTTTAATTGTAGTTTGGTTGGCGTCAATAAAGAGTCTAGAGTCTTTGCATGCAACTTCAGCCGCAATAGCTAAAAGATCTAGTACAAATTTAACGCCATTATCTCAGGAAATGGTTCCTCAAGAAATAAAACCGTTGGTTAAAGCCATAAATGACTTGTTTAATCGTATTGAAAATGA
>JAKAZS010000133.1 GCA_021815785.1 bacterium | reverse complement strand
GCTTCGCAGATTAATCCCATTAGGCCCAATGTTTTGTGGTTTGTACGAATCAATTTTATCATAGGTTGATACCCTTGTATCTTCAGCGTAAGGCTGTCCGTTGTCGGTATAAAACTTAGTCGAGGAGTTGATTTTAATTTTTTTAAGATTAATTTTGGTTATTGTCGTTATCGATTCGTATTGCAGTGATTTGACTATTTGATTGCTATAACTATCGTAGTAAACTTCGTACGCCTTGGCGGTTTTTATTACATGTTCATTATTAGATTCGATAACTTTGGTTGCGTACGTCTGTATATTGGCTAATTGATTCTCATTATCAATTGTTCGATAACGCGGCAAACATATGCAGTCCCATATATCTCCGTTGTTATCAACTTGAGCGCCGTATCTATTTTTTTGTTTGGCGTATTTGCGACCGGGTGGGTCTACTTTAGGCTGGGTTGAATCTATAATTGTTACATATTTACGCTGCCATTCACCACCTAGCCAATTAGGTATTTGATACCATATTAAATTGGTATTGGCCGGCGGCAAATTATTAAAATTAAAATTAGCCCCTGATTTTAAATTGTTTGGTATCGGTTCTAAAGTTTCGCTGTGTTCAACTCCGCCTTGTAACATAGTTCTTTGGGCGATTACAGTGTTGTCTAGCAAGTTTAAATTATTTAGGTTATTGGTAATTAAATCATGGTTAGGACAATTAGTGTTAAATTCTGTAAAACAACTATTAGCATAAGCAAAGGTAAAATTATTAAATAGATAGATTATAAAACAAAAATTAATATATATTTTTATAAAAAATTTATAGCTATATTTTATTTTTCGGTAATTCATTCGGTAAACCTTTAAAAGTAATAATACTTACGATATCTATTTTAAGCTTTTTCGGTAATTATCTAAGCATATTTTAAAATTGTTAACTACGCTTTGGTCCAGTTTGTAATAGATTGAATTTGAATTATTTATTTCTTGGTCTAGTTCACTATATAAATTAAGCCAAAATGCTGGATTATTTTTTTTTGTAAGATCAAACTTACCTTTAACTAAATAATCAGATGCTTGAGTGTTATTTTTAGCTATCAAACAAGTTCTTGCTAACCAATAATTAATGAAATAATCTGGTAACTCATAGGGTCTATTATTAATTATTTTAATCATTTCCTTAACACTAGTTAAATCTGCTATAAAAGCATAATGCGGTAAAAATAATAAAGCAAAAATTCTTAAATTTAACTTTGGTTTGGATTTTATGTAAGTATTTACAGCTCTATATGCATTTTCGTAATCACCTTGCTCAAGATATGCTCGTGACAAAGTTAGATGAAGTATTCGCTCGGTATCATTACTGCAGTCTAAATCTACCGGAGCCAATTCATCAATTATACGCTTGAAATTTCTACAATAAGTATAAAAAGAATATTTGCCTGTATCTATAAGTAGTTGAAAAATTTTGGGATTTTTTTTGTAGGAGAATTCTTTAAGTTTATTAATAGCTAAGTCACAATCTTGATCTATAGCAATTGAGTATATTAAGACTAATTCGTAATAAATTTTACCTAATTCATCGAATCGTAACATACTGAAAGTTTTGGCATTCTTTAACAATAAATTTTTATCTGGTAAATACAAGCCCAAAGAAATATTTGCTGGAAGTTGTTCATGTACATACAAAAAATATTTAAAATATAATAAAACGAAAATAGTTGCTATTAAGTCATTCACAATATTTAATAAGCCTAACAAAGTAATATTAATGAGTATTAAACTTTCAAATATTGGTGAAAGTTTGTATTTATAATCAGAGCGTGGCTGTTTAAGCATATCTTTTACACAGATGAAAAATACGTATAAACTTAGAAGTAACAGTATGAATAGAATATAAAAAACCGGATTTTTGCTCATCATGATTATTTGTAAATTAGTGTAAGTAGTTTCTTTGAATTTGTAAATTTAGCTTCCCAGTTAAATATTGCGCCAATAATTATACCACCTAAATGAGCCTGACTGTCTATTTGGGGAATTAGCTTTTCGATCATAAACTGTATAGCTAAGGCTATTAAGCAAAAATCGACTACATTTATGGCTGTGAGTATTACTACGGTGATAATCGACTGCTCCTGCCATATCAAATATTCTTTGCCTTTGATGCTAGGAACTAAATTATATATAATTACTATGTCAATAAATAATAAGCCTAAATTAACGTATGTAGGCATTTTATTTTATTGCCGCAGCTTCAACGAATTTACGGGTTATTAAAATTGGCCTGGTTATAGCTGAGCCAACGACAATAGCGTGTGCTCCGCATTTAAAGCCTTTGCTCACGTCTTTAGGACAGTCGACTTTACCCTCAAGAATTAAAATGGTATTAGTTTGGTTAAGCCAACAATATAGGCTTTGGTATTACCTTAGCTTTATTGGCAACGGCGTCTTCAATTAAATCGGTAGTGGTTGAGCCACCAACTTTTAAGACAAACTCTTGGGTTTTATTTTCTGCTTTTAAAATTGTCATATTTCACCTGTTTTGTTATCGTCGCGCCATCAAGTGCGGCTTATAAGTACTGAGCCCTATGGATGCTCTAGTAAGTATAGGAATATTATAAAGAATGATGGCTCTAAGGTATATTTATCGACTAAATGAATTATTTTTTTTGTGACTAGGTTAAAAAAACTAATTTTTTCTGTGTTGCTTGCTTGTGTCAAGGAGCCGTTTTAGTTGCTTTGCAGAAAGGCTTGCTGATGAATAAAACCAGTGTTTTCAATAAAATCTAATCTTATTTGTGGCAAAATGTATTGTAAAATAACAACTTATACCTGTTTATGCGGTAAAATTGGTTTTTGCCTTTTAAGTTTAAGTTTTTGTTGAGGATAAACTTTAAATTGTTTTATCATTTTATCGTGGTCATGCTTATGATTGAGCTATTAGCCAGTCAGGTAGTAGCTTACGAAAAAAATAGCGCCTTGCTTTCGGCCAAAACAAAAAAACGTCTTTATCAAATTGAGCTTAAACGTAAAGAACTAAAGAAAAAATTATCATTAACTAAGAAAAAAGAAAAAAATCGCTATACTCTAGCTTAACTTACTTTATACGGGCGTTGATTTGGCTGGCCCCAACAAAACTCCTGTCCACGCGGCTGATAACGGGCACGTCTTATATTCTGGCTGGTACGGTGGGTATGGACGCGTCGTTATTATAATCCACGGTAGTGATTTTTATCTACCCTGTACGCTCATATGTCCAAAATCGCCTTGCAAGCTGGCGATAACGTTAATCAGGGTGATATCATTGGTTACGAAGGGTCAACTGGTTTTTCGACCGGACCACATGTGTACTTTGAAGTAAGGATTAAGGGCAAACCTAATAACCCGCTGAATTATGTCAGTAATTGATTTTAAAATATATCTTCGGTGATTTGTAATTTAAGCGAAAATTTCGTCGATGCTGTTTGCATCGATTATCCTTTTGAGGTACTTATTTAGCTCTTTTATGGTAGCTGACTTGATTTTAGTTGAGTAAACTTTGTCGATGTGACCGAATTTTAATTTTAGTAAGGTTTTTAGGTCTTCGGCTTTACCCTCGGCTTTACCCTCGGCTTTACCTTCGGCTTTAACCTTGGCTTCGCCTTCGGCTATGGCTTCGGGGATAACTTTGCTGTACAAATCTTCTTTGCATTTATTGTAACCCATTTCATAAAAATCAGTCATATAAATACTCATAGAATTTTCCTCAATTATATCTTTTACTTTAAATATACTATCTTTTCTCAAATTGCACAAGGTTTTCAACAGCTCCATGGCTTCGTTCTTTACGGCCATATCGTCAACTTGGTCGATGGCTTTTAATAAAGATTTTAGAGACTCGGCCTGCGTCCCATCCCGGGTTAAAACAGAGAGCAATTTAACTGTAATGTCGTCTTGAGATAAGAATAAAGAAGAATTTAACCGGGTTAAATCGACTATAGTAAAGCTATAATCGAGTTTTGCCATTTTGATTGATTTGGCCATATTTAACTTTTCTGCGCCAACGTAGATTAAAACCTGGATTATGGGCAAATTGTATTTATAATGCGCGTTGGCTAGATAAAGCAAGTTGCGCCTGGCAAAATCGATGTCGTTTTGGGCTTGTATTTCGAACAAAAATAAATTTATATCGTCGGTAAAAATACAATCGACCCTTAATTCGGTAGGGGTGGTCAAGGAATCAGGCAATATTCTAATTTTAGTGGTATCGATATC
>JAKAZS010000132.1 GCA_021815785.1 bacterium | reverse complement strand
ACAAATTATTTTAACACTACCGATTGAAAAACACTAAATTTACAATTTTTTTGCCAGGCACTGGCATCTAAGCCAGCTTTAATTGATAATTGAGTAAGTGTTTGCTCTAGCGTCCAATTATACTCGGTTGCTACTTCTGGTAAAAAGACAGCTGTAGCATCATCTTTATTTAAAATAATGCCATCAACGCCTAATTTAATATCATTAAATGAATTTACGGGCTTTGGCTTAGTCAAAATATTTATTTCAATTTTAATTTTAGCTAATTCATTGGCAGTTACTGGCAAAAAACGGTTATCTCGTGAAGCAGCTAAAATGGTATTATCAATTATAGCCTGATAAAGTGGTTTAACTGGAAAAATATTCCCAATACAACCACGTAGATTTTTTTCACCATTATCGTCAATTTTATATAAAGTTACAAATACACCTTTATCATCTTTTAAATCAATAGGTAATTTTTGGGCATCAATTTTTTTAATACTATTTTTGGTGACAAAGTCAGTTAATGTTTCTTTGGCTAAATTTAGTAAATAATTCTTCTGCATAAAAATATCTGAATTACTATTTACTTTATCGGGTACGGTAAAATTAATGGCCATATAACTGACACAATTATGGCTTTCCTCATGGATAACTTCATTAGATGTTGTATATTTAATTAAATGAGCTTGAGCATCCTTAGGCAGTAATTTTAATAATATGGCAATCGGATACATACCACAAATGGTATCTTTAGTAGTTGTTTGAAAATTTAAGAATTGGTGAGCATCTATTTTACTTATGCTGTCATAAGCTTTCATATCAAGTTTTTGTAAATTGGTATTAATATTTTCGGTAAAAGGAATGTAATCATATCTTGGGCCATAATGCGTAAAATCAGAACTTATAATAATTAGATCACTTTCATTAATATTTTTTTTAAGGATTAAAGATATTTGGCTTAAAATATCTTCATTTGGTATTGTACCAACAATTAAAGGTATTAATTTAGCATCGGGAAATAGCTTGTAAATAAAGGGGAGTTGAATTTCCAATGAGTGTTCATTAGCATGAATTTCATTAGAAATTTGAAATAGTTTATTTTTTTTTAATTCCTTTATAACATTTTGATCAATTTCCATATGGCCACATGGGGTAGCAAATGAATTATACTGTGGCAACATTACCCCTTCAAAACCAACATAATGACTTGGTCCTAATAAAAATATGCGTTTAGGTTTTAATTTGGCGATAGTTGCATAAGCATTGCCAGCAATTGCCCCAGAGTATAAATAGCCAGCATGGGGAGTTATTATGGCAAATATGTGTTTTGCACTAGGTGTTAGATTATTTAAATAATTATCCAGCTGTTTATTTAATAATTTGCAATCTCCTTCATACCAGGAATTGGCAAATTTTAATTTGCGGATTAATTCAGTTTTTTTTTGGGAAAATGCATCAAACATAATCATTGTAGATAAAATTAAACCGATAATAAAATAAAAATAGCCATATTTGGTTTTGAGCATAATGAAAACAGTGTTAATTTATTTTGCTTTTAACTTTCGCTTAGGGGATTATTAATTATTTTACCATTGTCATTATTGATTTTAAGACTAGCACCAACTAATTTTCGTTCACCTAAACTTTCCAGTTCTGCTTTAACTTCACTAGGATTGCGATTTGGCTCCAGAATTGCAACAATATCTGAATAGTATAAAGTTTCTTTTTCAAGCAAAGCCTTAGCTAAATTATCTAATTCACAGCGATTTTTATGTAATAATTGCTCTGTATTAGCTTTACATTGATCAATAATAGATTTAATAGCAGTTTCGATTTTTTCTTCGGTGTTAGAAGAAATTTTAACGCTGTTAAAGTTGGTATCACCACCGTAAGCAGTATCAACATTAAAAGGAAAACCACCCATCCCCCATGCCCTAACCATCGATCGAGCCGTTTTAGCTATATTGTCTAAATCAGATGAAACTCCAGAAGTTGTGGTATTCATAAAAATACTTTCGGCAACATAGCCACCAAAACCAACTTCAATATCTACTAAATAATCTTCTTTGGTTTTTTGCACATAATCGTCTTTACCTACATGCCAAACATAGCCTAAGGCAGGACCACTTGGGACTATAGTTATTAGCTGGATGCGATCCTTACGATTACGATGATAGCAAACCAAAGCATGTCCAGCTTCATGATAAGCAGTTGCCGTTAATTCATCAAGCAACACCTGTCTGCTGTATGACATACCAAAAGTTACTCTTTGAGTAGCTTTAATTAAATCAATTTGATTAATTGCATTACGATTGTCACGAATTGCAAATAAACCAGCTTCATTAATAATATTAGCTAAATCTGCTCCTGAAGAAAACACCGTTGCACGAGCTAAATCAATCGAACTAATATTTGATTCGGTTTGAACTTTACCAAGGTAATGGTTTATAATGGCAATTCGGCCTTCAAGATTTGGCAAAGGAACATTAATTTGACGATCAAAACGACCTGGCCGCAATAACGCATTATCCAGAATCTCAATATTATTGGTAGCACCAATGGTTAAAACTTTGTGCTTACCAAAACCATCTATTTCGGCTAATAATTGATTTAATGTCTTATTGGCATCTGCTATAGAGCCACCACCAAGATCTTCACCACGACGGGCTCCTATAGCATCAATTTCATCAATAAATACTATCGAAGGTTTAAGTGATCGCCTGGCTTGTTCATAAACAGCTCTAACCCGATTTGATCCAACACCAGCCCACATAGACTGAAAATCCGATCCTGATAAAGCATAAAAAGGAACACCTGCTTCGTTGGCGATGGCTTTAGCTAACATGGTTTTGCCCACACCAGGCCTGCCTACTAAAAGAAGTCCTTTAGGAACTTTTAAACCTACATTTGAGATTTTATCAAGGTTTTTTAACAAGGTTACAACTTCTTGAGCTTCAGAAATAGCTTCATCCATGCCTTTAACATCATTTAACTTAACGTCTACATCAGGAACTTTAGCTAAATTCATACCACCAACGTTTAATTTATGTCCGGCGGTTATCGAAACTCTTTCACAGGCATCTTCTAAATCATTATTTTCAACTTCATCTTTACCTTTGCGCACAGCAATAATAGCAGCTTCATTACAGGCAGCAAATACGTCAGCACCAGAAAAATTGGCTGATATTTTAGCTAATTTAGCCGAATCAATTACTCCTTTTACTTTGATGTTTTTTAAGTATTTTTGATATAATTTAAGCCGTCCTTCATAATCAGGTAGGCCAACATAAGCTTTACGGTCAAAACGACCCGAACGCATAAAGGCAGGATCTAAATTCTGCTCCATATTAGTGGCACCAATAGTTATAACATTTGATCGTTCAAGACCATCTAATTCAATTAAAATCTGATTTAAGGCCGAATTACGATTATTTCCAGTTTCCGTTACAGTACCACCAAGAGCATCAATTTCATCAATAAAAACTATTGAAGCTGGACTTTTGCGAGCCTGAGCATATAATGCTTTAATTCTAGCTGCACCTTCACCTAAAAACATACTTTGAAAATAACTTGCTGATAATCCATAAAAGGGAACACCGGCTTCATTAGCAATAGCTTTAGCCAACATAGTTTTGCCAACGCCAGGTGGTCCGATTAACATTAAACCTTTGGGAACAATAGCTCCAATAGCTTTTAATTTATCTCCTTGGCGTAAAAATTCAATAATTTCTAAAACATCTTGTTTAACATCATCAATCCCGACAACGTCATTTAAACGAATCGATGCATCATGGTTGGCAATTTCCACACCCGATCCAACCATCGTTCGTTCCATACCTACCGACAGTCGTTGGATTGCTTGGAGCACAATATTAGTATTAATTCGTCCACTACTGCCTGGACGCAAACTAATAAGAGCCGATTCATTGACGATATTGGCAATTTGGGCTGGTGAGTAATTACTGGTTTGGGTTGATAATTCGCTTAAATTAATATTTTCATCATATGATACTTTTTTTAAATAATATTTAAACAAATCAACCCTATCTTCAGGGCTTGGCAATTGAAAATAAATTCGCCTGTCCATCCGTCCAGCTCTAAGCAAGGCTGGATCTAGGATTCCGTCATTATTAGTAGCACCAACGAATAAAATGCCGTTATTATGGAAACCATCCATTTCGGTAAGCAGGCAGTTTAAAGTCATATTCATATCTGAAACAGCACCAAAGCCTCGATCGCTAGTACGCCTAGAAC
>JAKAZS010000055.1 GCA_021815785.1 bacterium | reverse complement strand
AAATACAACCCTAAAATACTTGACACATAACCAAATGCTTATCCATAGTGAAGTCTCAATGGTTAATTTATTTGCGCAAAGCCCAGTATTAGAAATGTTATTTGAAGCTGAAGGTCACGATGCTAAAACTATTCGAGATAGAATTATTAAAATGGCTGCCTGCTTACAGGTTGTAACAACTAGTCATGGATTTTATTCAAAGATGTAAAGCAATGTTCGAATTAAGATGGATTAATTGATGGTACTTTAGTGAAATGATTTAATTTTTATCTAAAGAATTTCATTTGTTTGTTAAATCAAGAATGTCATTGTCATTAACGATGGTTGAACAACATTGAGATTCTATGCTGACATTACCATTTTCAGTTCTATAAAATTTAATTTTATTGTTAAAAGAAGGACATGGATTTGAGCCCATGGCACAATTTCCATGACATAAATATACTGGACATATTGTCGGTGCTACATATTGTTTGAGCCAACGACAAAATGTTATATATTCATTATTTGGTTCATATAAGATTTTCCAATTAGTACGTTTTAAAGTATTACAACATTTGTTATTTCTATTCGTGTGGCTTGCTTGACCCTGTATAGTACTGAATGTAAATATTAAAATAATACTGTAAAAAAATGGCTTCTGTTTAAATGATTTTTGATTGTTCATAATTTCTTCTAATGATGTTGGGATTATTTTTGTTTTATATAAAGCCTATAAAAGGTAGGCCACAGATAAGAGCTAATCCACCTATTTCTAGTGTTCTAACTCCTACTTTTTTTAAAACCGGATGTTTCTCCCAAAAAGTTTCTTTAAATTTTTTGGGTGGAGTATATTTCGGCAGGTTAGCATTTGCATAGTCTGGTTGAGCACTTTGATAATTGTTTGAGGCCATTTGATTAAGGACACTATCTGTTGAAATAAAGTTAGAAGGAGATTGATTGTTATTAATTTGATTGTTACCAGCAATTCGAGACTGTAACTGTTGAACGGCCGTTCTGATTTCGGTATTATGAGGATCTATAGCTAAGGCATTTTGATAATCATGAAGAGCTGAATTCCAATCAGATCTTGATTCAGCAATAACACCAAGATTGAAATATGCATTATATGAATTGGGATTATTGAATAGAACTTCTTTAAAACATGCTTTGGCTTGGTTAAGTTTTCCTTCTTGGTATAATTTCATGCCAAGTTTAAGTAAATGAGCGTCTTTTGAATCAGTCCTGTCTGACGAATTAGCGCTGGAGTTAGGTGCATTGGCAGCAGCAAGGCTGGATAGGCTCGAATCAGTACTGTCTGATGAATTAGCGCTGGAGTTAGGTGCATTGGCAGCAGCAAGGCTGGATAGGCTCGAATCAGTACTGTCTGACGAATTAGCGCTGGAGTTAGGTGCATTGGCAGCAGCAAGGCTGGATAGGCTCGAATCAGTACTGTCTGATGAATTAGCGCTGGAGTTAGGTGCATTGGCAGCAGCAAGGCTGGATAGGCTCGAATCAGTACTGTCTGATGAATTAGCGCTGGAGTTAGGTGCATTGGCAGCAGCAAGGCTGGATAGGCTCGAATCAGTAGAAATTGCTTGGTTATTATTAGAGTTTGAATTATCAGCAGCTGATGATAAAGTATTACCATTAGTATTACTAGTATTAGGATCTGGGGTGGTGTTAGCTAAAATCGGATTTTCTCTAATTAAATGAATATCGCAGAGAGATACAGATTTCGCTGGAGAATTGTTTCTAGGAATATTCTTAGATGTTATATCAGCATTGGTTTTTGCGTCTTGGGAATTTGCTTTTTGAAAATTTTTATTTGTTAAAGCTTGATTAATAGCTGCTAGTCTTTGCGAAATTGTTCCAGTTTTAGTTTTGCCAAAAACGGCTTGTTCTAATTTGGCAATTCTCGTTTTAATCGGTAAATTTTTATCAGTAGTTTTGCCAAAAACTTTAATTTCGTCACTTGTCAATTTACTATAAATAGAGTTTTTCGCCCAAGATAAATTACAATTTAAAATTAAACATAATAGAAAGACAATTTTAAGTAAAAGTGTTTTCATCGCGCAATTCAGAAAATTTACCAGGAAATTAAATACTAAATAATTAAGGTATTTTGTTACAATAATATCACATCTTAATTATCGGAAAAGAATATATTTAAACCATAAATTAAATTTTAAGGTTTAAATTTAATGCTTATTCTACGATTCCAGCGTTATATCTTGAGCGTAAGTGCAGGCAATACTGGCAATAGGCACCTCTAACTGGCAGTAAATTACCTTCACTAGCAAATATTTTTGGGGCTACCGAGTTGCCTACTTTAATTAAGGGATACTTTCTATCGCTTGAATAGTTTAGATTATTAGCTTGGTCAATGTTAATTTGCTGGTTCACAAAACTTAGATAGCGATTAATTTGAGCATATTTATTTGAGTTAATCGATTTGGCTTTTTCCAGTAAGGTTTTGGCTAAGGTTAAATTTCCTGATACAATTTCTATCACGCTAAGACTTAACCAGGCACGCGTACAGGAAGGATCGTTTTTTAATAAATAAGCAAAAATGTCTTTAGCATCATTTAAATAACCTAAACTATAAAAAATGATCCCCGTTGTTAATAGACCATTTTTATTCCCTTCGGATCTGGCTCCAGTTAAATATGAAGCTGAAAATTTATGATTTATATTTTGTTGTATATATTTCCCTATGGCATTAATATTGGCCGTTACAATAAAATTGTCACGTTTAATATAATCAGCTATTAGGAAATTTTTAAGTGCACCTATGGGATTATTGTTTTTATTGTCAATATTGCCTAGTTGACAATAAGCATAAAAACTATTAGGGTTGACCAGGCTTAATTTTTTTAAGTAAAGTTTCGCTGAATTAAAGTCTTTGTTATGTAAACAAGTTTGAGCTTGTAATTTTAAAATATTCGGATTGTTACTGGTAAGGTCAGTTGGCGTTAAAAAATTGTTATTTTGGCGAATTAATCTTTCCTGGTTGCCATTGTCGGGAGTTGCTAATTGAGAATTTATTTGATTGTCATCAGGCAAAGGTAAAATTAAGGAATTCTGGTTTGTTGATTTTGGATTCCTTTGGTTGGCTTTGCTGTCAACGTTTAATATAATAGAATCTTTTTCCAATTTTATGGCAGAATCATCTTGAGAATTATTCAACTGAGCTAAAGAATAATTTCCTAAAGTTAATATAATTGTAAGCAGGCTAAAAAGCGTATTGGTCTTAAAAATTAAATTTCTGATATTGATAATTAACATTTTATTGATGGTTCCTTTTGAAAAAATATCTTTAAAGATAAATGTTTTTAATTTTTTTAATATAAACCACAAATATTAGCAAGCTAAATTAAGATTACCAATGAAAAAAATTCTTTTGACTTGATGGTTGTCTATTGCTATCGTAATTAGCTTCGTAACTGGCTCGTAAATGTAATGATTTGGTTGGATTGGTAACCCAGTAACAGGCTTCGCAGCCTCCAGCGTCCTCATAATATACAGGGTATACTGTAGCTAGGGCTTTTACTTTAGGTAAGGAATTAACATCTTTAGCAAAGATATTTGGTGCAAGATAATTACCGACTTTTACTAAGGGAAATTTAGCATCCTGCGAATAGTTAATATGGGCACTTTGATCATAGGCAATTTGTTGATTAATAAATTTTAGATAGCCCTGGACTCTTTCATTTCTTGATGTTGAACTTAAAGGTGTTTTTTCTAATAAGGCTTTCGCTAAGGTTAAATTGCCCGTGACAATTTCAATTACACCAAGATTAATCCAGGCTCTTACACAAGAAGGGTTGACTTTTAATAAATAAGTGTATAAATCTTTGGCTTCATTTATATAACCTAAACTATAAAATAAATTACCGATACACAATAGTTTATTGGTTTTATCAGTATGCGCTAAATACGAGAAATAACTCTGATTAAAAGATTTATTAAAATTTTGTTTTATAAAACTACCAAAGTAATTTATATTATTTGTAACAATAAAATTGTGTGGTTTAATATAATCGGCTATGGCAAAATTTTTCAATCCACTAATTGGATTATTGGTTTTATGGTCAATATTGCCTAGTTGAACATAAGCAAAAAAATTATTAGGCCTAATAAAACATAATTTTTTAAGATAAAGCTTAGCCGTTTTATAGTCTTTATTTTTTAAACAGGCTTGAGCTTGTAATTTTAAGATGGCTGGATTATTACTAGCTAAGCCTGTTTGTGTATTTAAATTATTAGCTGGAATATTATTGGATACTGGTTCTGTCACGTGAGCATTGGTTGTTTGAGGGGTCGCCGGTGGATTAAGGCTAGGTAAAGGTAAAATTAAAGAATCTTGATCATTATTTTTTGAAGAATCCGTATTATTAAGTGTGTATGAGTTTTTAATAATTGTGCCTTTGTTCCTGATTGAACCAGGTAATGTGGTGTTCTCGCTATCAGTGACTTGCACAATTAGGTATTTATTGAAATTATCAAGAGCCCATACCGGCGAAGCTATGATAAGTAGCAACATGTAAATTTTACAAGCTATATTGAAATTATTTAGCATAAATAATTTAGTAAATTGAAAGCAATTTCTCATATGAGTATTATTTTTAAAAGTCAAATAATTATATTATACATATTTCAGAACGTTAATCGTTAAATTTTTAGACAATTTTATTACTAAAAAAAGTAATATAATTGTACTTTAACATTTTATAAAGCTTAACTTGTTATTAATGAATTTTCTACTGTTATTGTATCAAGGATGTTTTAATGAGATTAAGGAAAAGATTTTGGCTTTTATTATTCGTGGGCTTACTAATCAACCAGTGTGTGCATAGTTTCGGGGTTTGGGCACAAAATCATTCATCGATTCTAGTTAAATCTAATTCTTCTAATGGGGCCTTTATCTCACAAAATTATATTAAAAATGGTTTGAATCATTCGCCGCCATTACAATGGTCAAATATACCTGTTCAAACGCAATCATTAGCTATTATCTGTGCGGATCCGGATGCTCCTTGTGGTTTATGGATTCATTGGTTGGCCTGGAATATTTCACCTGGTCTGAAATCTATTGAAGAAGCCTGCCCCAAAAATAGTACTTTACCCAATGGGATGATTCAAGGGCGCAATAGTTTTGGCCAAATAGGTTATGATGGACCAAGTCCGCCACCAGGCAAATTACATCATTATTACTTTACAATATATGCTCTAAATACTAAGTTGAGTTTAAGCCCAGGTTCTAATTATCAGGAAGTGAAACAGGCCATGGCAAAGCATATATTAAGTCAAGGCTATTTTATGGGTACTTATAATTCTCACTGAAATATCTATCCTGGACAAATTTAACTCCTGAACAAGCAGTTGTGAATTATTAATAGGTACTTTTAGTGCTCACTAATTTATCCTTCCTAGACCTTGTTCAATCAAGGCTTTTAATTCGCCAACTGGTACGAATCTTGATACTTGACCAAGTTTACTGCTTTGACTTAAAATGCCGACTACTTTACCGTCTTTGAGTAATGGCGAGCCGCTAAGTCCAGGTTGACCTTTAAAACTGGCTAAATTTAATGAATTGCCTTGAATTGATTCTACGGGTTTTAAGATTTTACCTTCTTGATATAAGGGTGTGGTTTCACTTCCAGGAAAGCCCGCCGAATTAAATTTAACCCCTGGTCTAAGGGACGTTTTAGCTAAAGATAAGCCTTTAAATTCATTATCAGGGCTATTGAGTTTTAAAAGTGCTAAATCACTATCTGGATTAGCTTTAAACAGGGTCGCTGGAATAATTTTGCCATCAATAGTTTGAATGGAAATATTAGGGGTATTATCGATACAATGAAAATTAGTAACAATTGTCTGACCGTCATTAAGGATAAAACCAGTACCATTACTGGTTAAAGTTAATTGGGTTGTATTTGGGGTTAAGTTGGCTAATTTGTCAGGATATTTTAGCATGGCATCGGATAGTGAGATGTCGCCACTAGCTTGAATTTTGACAATATTTTTTAATGAATCTGCTAAAATATCATTTTGACTTTTAAAAGTATTTCCAGTTAAGGCTGTAAGCGTTGTAAATGTATCGCTATTTAAAAAGGCCTGTGTGGATAAACTGCCAATTGTACCACCCAATCCCATAACGCCAAGATTAAAAGTAGCACTACCAAAATTATTGCCAATTTTACTAATTTTGGCGTTAGGGGTTTTAATGCCATCCCATGTATTTACAATGGGTTTTTCTAATTGATTGTAGATATTTAAGGCACCTAGCCCACCAAGTGCATAACCCCCATAATTAACGGTTATTTTACCTAATATACCTAAGGATTCAGGGTTTCGCGTTAATGCGGTTAATACAATACCCAGAGCGGCTCCAGCTACAAATTTTTCGGTTAATTGGAGCGGATGCTCGATTTCAGTTGAGGCTGTTTGTTTAAAGCCCTGATAGGTTTTATCGGTTATAGCACTCAAAAAATTTAATTCACGATGAATTTTTGTCAAAAACGTATTGCCTGACTGTTTTTGGTTAGATTCGTTAAGTTTTTCGATTTTGTTAGGAATTTCGTGAATTTTCATAATAAACTCATTAGATTATTTAAAGTTAATGATAAAACTACTAATTAGTTTTAAATATAGTAATTTTCCCCCGCAAAGATTAATTTTTTAGTTATAATTTTTCCATACTTTAGGATAAAGATTTTTTGGATTAATTGTTTTGACTGAATTTACTGTAACTCCACCTAGTGGAATGCGTGATATTTTACCCAATGAAGCATATTTAAGAGACACAGTTGTCAATAAAATTCTTGATGTATACCGAAAATATAATTTTGAACACATCGAAACACCTTCATTAGAAAATATTGACAATCTTAAACGTCAGGATGGCGGAGAAAATTTAAGTTTAATTTTTGAGGTTTTAAAACGTGGCGAAAAACTTGACCAGGAATTACAGTCCGATAAAATTAATCGCGATAATTTAATTGATTATGGTTTGCGTTTTGATTTAACAGTACCTTTGGTGCGTTATTATGTTAATAATCAAGCAAATCTAGCTAATCCGTTTAAAGCCATTCAAATTGGTTCAGTCTGGCGTGCTGAACGGCCACAAAAAGGTCGATTCCGTCAATTTACCCAATGTGACATTGATATAATTGGTGTAAAAGAAGAAAGCGCTGAAATAGAGCTTATTGATGCTACGGCTAATGCTTTATTAGCTGTAGGTTTTAATGATTTTGAAGTTATTGTAAACGATCGGCGCTTATTGGCATTTATTGTAACTGCACTAGGTTTTACCAGTGATGAATTAGCTAAGGCCTATATTTTAATTGATAAAATTGATAAGGTTGGTATTGAAGGTATAAAAAATGAGGCGATAAGTACTTTTCAGCTCGAAAAGGCTAATGCCTTAATGGAAATGTTGTCTAAACTAGACCAATTGGTTCAAGCTAATAATAGCGACTTAGTTAATAATTTCGCTCAATTAGGTTTGAATAATCTTAATTTTGTTGAGTTAGAAAAGATTATCCAACCTCTCGAAAATGTATTGCGCATTTGTCGAAGTTTAAGCCAGGATAAATATAGTCTTAAGTTTGAACCGATGCTTGCGCGTGGTATGGGGTATTATACCGGAATGATTTTTGAAATTAAAGCAAAATCCATAGCTTATTCGCTTGCTGGTGGTGGACGATATGATAACATGATTGGCAAAATTTCCAATCGAAATGTACCAGCTTGTGGATTTTCGATTGGCTTTGAACGAGTTATTGGTTTGCTTTTAGAAAATTCAACTAATGGCAATCCTGATTTAAATAAATTGGCCTTAATTTATAATCCGGAAATGGATAAATTAGATTTAGTAATGAAAGAATTGTCGAATTTGCAAAATATGAATTATAATGTAAGTGTAATACCGCGTAAAAAAGAAATAAGTAAACAGTTGAACCAACTAATCCGTCATAGTTTTTCAAAATATTGCATTTTTAAACAAGGTGAACAAACTCAACTAATCAAGGACTTTAATATATAATATAAATAAGGTAAATTAAACAATACTGTTTAAATTAATGAATTTAACAAATAATTCGCTCTTAAGTTCTCATACTACACTTTAATATTTATGAATAATGACGATCTAAAAAATAGCCCACAAAGTTTTAGTACTGGTAAAAATCCTTATGCTAAGCGGTTAAATGATATGAAAATTAATGAACTCGCTAATACCCGTAAGAATTTTGAATTGGGTATTTTAGCTAATAGCGCAATTCCTAGTCCTAATGTTAATCAAACTAAATTTCAGGCGGCTAACCTTTTAACTGACCGTCTAGCGGTTAATGAATTTGTGTCACGTTTAAACTATGAAATTACACGGTCGCTTAGATATAAACGACCGTTATCTTTAATTATGGTATCAGTCGATTTTTTGGATAATTTAATTGATAATTGGGGTGAAGAAACTGCTTATTATCTAATTGAAAATGTTTATGCAAAAATTGCATCTAAACTTCGCGAAATTGATTTGAGTGGTATGTATCAGACCAGTATATTTTGTTTTATTTTACCAGAAACCAATGTCCGAGGCGCTCAAGTTGTTGCTAATCGAATGGCTAAGCTAATTGCTAATTCACAGTTTAACCATAAACTCCATACTTTTAATCTAAGTGTAAGTATGGGGATTGCTGGTGTTCCTGATCATGCCAATAATGCAATTGAATTGGTTGAAAAAACTTTTTTGGCTTTACAAAATGCCTGTCAAATGTATGGCGGTAATCAAATTGTTCAAGCTCCAGTTACTAAACCAGGACTATAACAGGAAAGCAATAAAATTTACTAAATTCTATTGCTTTCTTAATTTACGTAAGTTTTGAATTCGGTGAATTGTCTTCAACTTTTGACCAGGCTGTAAAAGCCAAAGGTCTTAAACTGTTTACAGCTGCTAAAATTGCTGAACCATTGTTTAAAACAGTTGCACCAACTGGGTCAATTTTGCCAAAAGCTGCTAAAATAAAGCCAATTGAATTGGGTAAAGCTACCATAGATATATTTTGTTTAACTATGGCAATGGATTGTCTTGATGATTCAATGGCTTGCGGTAAACGGCTAAGATTATCGTCAGTTAGAACAATGTCAGCTACATGTTGAGCCGCCTGGGTTGCTCCATGTAGCGATATGGCTACATCGGCGTAGGCTAAAGCTGGTGAATCATTGACTCCATCACCAATTACCGCTGTACAAAATCCTGCTTCTTTCAGTTCTTTTACAAGTAAAGCTTTTTGTTCGGGAAAACATTTGTATAATACTTCAGTAATGCCAACTTTTTTGGCTATGGTATTAGCTGCAAATTCACCATCGCCAGTAGCCATAATGAGACGTTTTATACCTAGGCGTTTTAAGCTTTTTAAAGTTTTATAGGCTTCGGGTCGCACAATATCTATGTAAGAGATTAAGCCTACTAACTTTTTGTTTACGGCTATAAAGGCAATAGATTCTCCTAATTTATCAATAAATTCTTCTTGCGTTTGGGCTATAGTAATATCAATATTTTCTTCAAACATTAAACGTTTGCTACCGACAATAATTTCAGTATTGTCGATTGAGGCAACTACCCCTCGACCTGTTTTAAAGATACTTTGACTGCGATCGGGAATATGAATACCCAGATTTTGAGTATGTTTGACAATAGCTCTAGAAGCTGGGTGATTATGCCTTAATTCGGCTGCTGCTGCAAATGACATGATTTCATCAATTGGCATGTCGGATACTGGATATACCTTGGTTACGCGTGGTTCGCCGACTGTTAAAGTACCAGTTTTATCAAAAACAATAGCATCAACATTAGCAAGTTTTTCTAGACTGCCTCCGCTCTTGACTAAGATACCACTTTTACCAAGGTTATACATTGAAGATAAAATTGCCGTAGGTGCTGCTATACGAATTCCGGTACTAAAATCAAAAATTAGCATACTCATTAAGCGAAAGATGTTTTTGGTTAAAATAAAAGTTAAGCTTGAGATAAGAAAAATTGGTACTACCATTTTATCAGCTGAGACACTTGCCCAGTTTTGAATCCTGGTTTCATATATAGGTTGGTTCTTCAGCAGGTCGACAATTTGACCAGCCTTGGTGTTTTGCCCACTAGAGGTACACTTTATGTAGATTTTTCCTTCAACACAGACACTCGAATCATATACAGGGCTATCTTTTGTGACATCAATTAAAGTTGATTCTCCAGTTAATTTACTTTGATCAAGAGTTGCTTCACCTGATATGACAATACCATCAACCGGAACCTTATCGCCAGAATAAACCACGACAATGTCGTTAGGCTTAACTTCATGACAAGCAATACCCACTTTTTTCTTGCCTTTTACCAACCAGGCAAAACTGCCTGACAAATTTAACAGATCTGTCGTTAGTTTTGAGCTCTTGCGGGCTGTAGCTTCACGAATAAATTCACCAAGACTTATCAGTAAAGTCATAAATGATGCTTCAGTAAGCTTATTATTAAGTGCCATAAGCAGGGATGCACTAAAATCAAGACCATCAACGCTTAATTTGTGATCGCAAATTAAAGTTTCTAATGATCTTTGACCAAGTGGAATGATTGAAATGCTAACCAGTATTTTGGGTATCAATAAAGGCAAGTCAAGAAAATTAGAAAGAAAGGCTATAGTACCAA
This sequence comes from bacterium, assembly GCA_021815785.1. Classification (GTDB taxonomy): domain Bacteria; phylum Cyanobacteriota; class Vampirovibrionia; order Obscuribacterales; family JAKAZS01; genus JAKAZS01. The sequence goes on along the minus strand of JAKAZS010000055.1, from coordinate 10,041 downwards.
AACTTAATTGAAGCCAGGGTGGTAGTAGTTTTTTTAGTATATTATTTAACTGGAAAAAAAAACCAGTTTTTAAATTTTGTTTAGGAGTAGTGGTGTCACTTAAATCAACTTTGTTACTTAGTTCAAGTAATTTTAAAATTTCTTCAATTAAATTATTTAAGCTAATAAATTGACTGTCAAATTCGACGATTAAACTTTCACACCATAAATTGGTTCTAACGTTTGTTATACCTTGATTTAAACTTAAGTTCTTAAGCAGAAATTCAGATAAATTATAATCCTCGTGTAATTGTTTAATTTTTAATCTTAATCGATTTTTGGTTAAATGAACAATTCTAACGTTTTCGTTTAAGTAGTAGGAATCTAATAAAATATTTGTGGCAATTGTTGAATCTAATTCAATAATTGTGCTGGCACCATTATTTTTTAATTGGTTTGATTTAAGGTTATTACCGGTAAGTTTTTCCTGATTAACGTGCATAAGATTTTTATAGTTTGCTTTTAAAACTTTATTTAATTTTAAAAAATTCAGTTAAAAGGCTTGTGATTATTTTTTTGCTTGTTTAGTTTTAGTGAATAATTATTATTTAGCATTTAAGTCTAATCTCATTGTTATTTTGGCCGTCGAGTTTATTGGACAATAATTATTTTAATTTTAATGGTTCGGGTTGATGATTATTAGTTATTTGTTTGAATTGAGTTTTATTATGAAATTTAAGAAAAGAATCATAGGCATAATAAAACAGGACAAAAGTTGGTACTTGGCTTAACCAACCTTGAGTGCGAGAAGCTTTATAGATCCCCGCGCTTAAAAATCCTATGGGTAATAATAGTTTTAAATCAATATTATTATTGGTAGCTTGGCTTATAGCATTGTCCAGTTTGGCAAAATTTTGATAAATTACATGGCCAATTACACTTATACCAATTGCTTCAATTGGTTCACCTTCGAGCATCGCTTCAAAAACTTCATTAGCTACACCTTCAAGTGATGAGCCAATTAAATTTAAGATTTCCGGATGTTCTTCGTGTTCAATTATAATTGAGCCAGTATCGTAATTGGAGGTTACGGTTTTAACATTCGGAATTTTTTTGAGTGATTTTTCAAAATTGTCCATAAAGACTGCGTTGCGGTGATTTTTAGGAATGCGCAACCTGGTTCGATTTGGCAAATGATGAGCTACACCACTTGAATGAGGCTGGAGTTTTTTTGTCATAGGTTTATCCTGTATGTAAAATTAAATTGCTAACTTATTTGTCGGAGGCTTTATGAACATGTTTAAGCGCTGGTTCGGTCTGAGCTCGTTCAGCTTTGATTTCGGCAACGACATCTTCGGCTTCTTCTTTGATTTCGGCAACGACATCTTTAATGCTTTCGGAAGCTACAAGGCCAACTTTGACAACTTCTTTTAATACTGAGCGTACCATTTTGCGGCCACCAGGCATGGCTACTAATAAACCAGCTGCTAAACCCCATTTACCCCAGGCGGATTCCCATATTTTTTCCAACATATATTAGCGCTCCTTAATTAAAAAAAATTATATATACGTTTAATAATAATATAATAACGTAAAAATAACTGAAATATTTACGTTATTATAAGAAATGAGTTAAACGGATAAATTGAATTGTTTATTGTATATTGTTTATTGTTTATTGTACGTTAAGTAATTCAACTTCAAAAACTAATGTAGCGTTTGGTGGTATTATTCCACCAGCTCCTCTAGCCCCATAGCCAAGATTGGCTGGAATTATTAATTTACGTTTGCCGCCAACTTTCATAGATGCTACCCCTTCATCCCAGCCTTTGATTACACTGCCTGTTCCTATATTAAATGTAAAGGGTTGGTTACGGTCTAAAGAAGAATCAAATTTTGTTCCATTGGTTAGCCAACCGGTATAATTAACGGTAACTGGATGTCCCATTTTGGGGCTTGGTCCCGAACCTACGATTATTTCTTCATATTCTAAGCCAGAAGGTAATTTAACGGTTTGATTTTGATTGGTGTTCATTTGGGCATTACTCGCAATAGGGGTTGTAGTAAGACAAAAGGTAGTTGCTAGTATAAAGCTTAACCCTTTGATTGATAAGTGAATGATTTGGTCATTTCGCATTTTCTTTTCCTTAGTTAATCCACAGTAAAAGTTTAATAATTAAGCTTTTAAAATTCTAATATTCATTTGAATTTTAAGTTGAATATTTAATGGTATGTTAACATTAATATTATTAGTAATTAATGTAAAACAAAATATAGCAAAATAGATGAATCATCAATTAATTATTCCGGAAAACATCAATTATGACTGCACTGGTTGTGGCAAGTGTTGTGGTGGTTGGGCTGTTCCTATGACGAGTGAAGACTTTAACCGAGTGGCTTCTATTGATTGGTCGCCTTATGCGTCGGAACTTAAAATTAGCGGGCAAGTCTTAAGAGATTCTGTGATTAAAGTTAGTAATGATGAGAATCAAGTTATTGAATTGAAGAAAAATAGTTTGTTTCGCCAGCTTAAGGACTATGAAATTAAAGACAGTAATTATCGTTACGCAATTAAAGTTGCCTACGATGGCATGTGTCCTTTTCTCGTAAATAATTTGTGTTTAATTCATTCAAAGTATGAATCTACAACGAAACCAGCTATTTGCCAATTATTTCCTTATAGCTTTAATGAAACACCTAGTGGAACTTATTTAAGCGTCAGTTTTGTTAGTCAGGCTGTTATATATAATACGGGACAGGCTCTTACCAATCAGTATGATTATTTAATGGGCAAATATGCTGATTTCAAAAAATTGTTTCCTCACAATGCCCCTAATTGGAATAGTCTTAAACTTACGGTGGGACAGCCTTTAGATTGGCAAGCTTATCTTGATTATGAAAGCAAAGTTGTCGATTATCTTAAAGATAGTTCAGTTGGTTTTGGACAGCGCTTAATTAACTGCTCAAAATTTTTAACAGCCCTTATGCTAAATGGTAAGAGCACTACTCTTAATAAGGCTAATTTAAAATATTTAGATAAACATTTATTAGTTAATTTATTTAAAATTTACTTTCCTAATGCCGCTGTAGTTAGAGGCGAGGCTGATTTTAATTTAAATCGCTTTTTATATCAGATTTCTTGGGGAAATTTATATCCAGGTATAGTCTTTAAAGTTGCCGGAAGAAATTTTACCCTTAATGATATTAATGACATCGAATTCCCCGAAACCGATCCTGATCTTGAAAATCTATTATATAGATATTACTTTTGTAAGATTTTCGGTAAATTATATTTTGGTGCTGGTTTTGGGCAACTAAGTTTATTGGCCGGTTTTAATCATTTGGCTATTTTATATCCGTTAATAAAAATAAATTCTAAAATTGTCGCTAAAATGCGTGGAGTCAATAAAGTATCTTTTATTGACTTAGCCCAAAGTATTAAAATTATTGAAAAACGCTTGGGCGAAACCAGTGTTAGTCCTAATACGGCTGCAGTTTTTGAGTTGTTATTAGCTAGTTCTAGTCGACTTGAACGGATTTTAACTAATATTTAATTGATTCTATTATTTTCTTTAGCGGGCATTTAACTGTTTATTCAGCGAAAAAGTTAACGATAATTGAGAAAATGGATTATTTTAATTGATTTTTACTATTTAATTCATTTAGTAGGTAGTTAGCATTTAATTATGAGAAAATTTTCAGATTTAATATTCCTGTAACCGTTTACCTGATAACACTTTTGCGAAAGCAATACCAATTTATGGAAAATAAATGTATTTTAGATAACATTTTTCCACTTGACTAGGATAGTTTTTAGAATTATTGTATTGACATCTTCAATTTTGAAATTCATTTGAAAATTAAATTGTCGACAAAGTAGTTAAAACATATTTACTATTTTTTTTAAACAACTTACTATCTATTACTAAATATTTTTGGAGGATACGATTATGCGTAATCTTTTTGGTCAAACTTTATCTTTACTTTCTATAGTAGCTTCATTATCCATTGCCTTATCATTTGCCGCTCCAGCTAATGCCCAAACTTTTGCTAATTCAGGTGGTGGCACTGGGATGATTGGTGGTGGGAACAGCTCAGTTCTTAATACCGGTTCACAAACCATGCAATATGGCCAAGGCGCTTCCCCCATTCTTCAAGGTGCTACCAATGGTACCATAGGACCCCAAGGTGCTGATGCAACTTCTGTAGTTGGTGTCAATACTGCTGGAACCGTACGTGTTAATAACTTAGCTAACTTAGAAGCCCTGTTAAATATTACGGCTAACGGTATGGAAATTCTTGGTGTAGCCTGGGGTGGACCAACCATGATTATGGGCTTTATGCACATGGCTGCTGGAACTCAAGATTCTATGAAACGGGTTCTTTATGGTGGAGCCGGTGTAACTGGTGGCTTAGCCACACCTGGTGCGGTTAACTGGTTAGTCGCTTCTGCTCGTGACGCTAACTTATTTAGTTAATTTTAAAAATTTCTCTTCTTGCCTGCCAACTTAAAAACCACAAAAACCCTCCTTATTTTAAGGAGGGTTTTTGCCTCTACCTTTTGAATCATTAGTAAAGAGTGTATATATGTTGATCAATCATTTAAAATTGATAAAGATAACTGTTTTGTTGCAAGGAATTTTCTAAAAGGTAAGATTTATTAATTTGTCTAAAACTGCTAATGTCAAGAAGGTTTAGCTATTTTGCTTGAAGGGGAATGATTAATTTAGGAAAGGAAGATAAAAAACAGTAAGATAAAATACATTTAATGCCTTGACTTCTATCTTAAATTGAGTTAATGTACAAAGATAGAAATTTCAAACAGCTTTAAGTTTTGATTTCTCAAGAAAAATTCATTTTACTATTTTTTTAGAACTTACTAATTAATACAATCTCTTTTGGAGGATTTGGCTATGCGTAATTTATTCGGGAAAACTTTAAGTCTAATGTCAGTTGTTGCTTCATTTGCCATTATTGCCTGTGTAGCCAGTCCAGCTAATGCTCAAACTTTTGCAAATTCAGGTGGTGGCACTGGGATGATTGGTGGTGGAAATAGTTCGGTTTTAAATACGGGTTCACAAACCATGCAATACGGTCAAGGTGCTTCCCCACTACTTCAGGGTGCTACTAACGGAACAATTGGACCACAAGGTGCTGATGCTACTTCTGTAGTTGGTGTCAATACAGCTGGTACGGTACGTGTAAATAACTTGGCTAACTTAGAAGCCTTGTTAAATATTACGGCTAACGGAATGGAAATTCTTGGTGTAGCCTGGGGTGGACCAACGATGATTATGGGCTTTATGCACATGGCCGCTGGAACTCAAGATTCCATGAAACGGGTTCTTTATGGTGGAGCCGGTGTAACTGGTGGCTTAGCCACACCTGGTGCCGTTAACTGGTTAGTAGCGTCAGCTCGAGATGCTAACTTATTTAGCTAATCAACGGTATCTTTATTTAATTCTTGACATTTTATAAATGCACCAAAATCCCCCTGTTTACAGGGGGATTTTGACTTGGAAATTATTAATTTCATGATTAACTTTTCCCGGCTAATAATTTGCTTCTTACGAAATACTTTGATCTTTAACGTTATTTGAGCAATTAATAAAATTAAACTTAGTTATAGCTAAGGATTTTGAAACCGGGAAAAGTTTTAACCTTAAAACTAAGTTCTTGATAGCTTAAAGTACATTAATCATTGATATTCTTCTATATTTAAGTAGATGAATACGGCATTTATTTTAAACGGTGATCATTTTTGGAGATTTTCTAATGTCAAGAAGGTTTAAGGGTTTTAGTAAAATGGGAAAGATTAAATTAGTGAGAGATAGCTAAAAAAAGTAAGATAAAATACATTTAATCGCTTGACTTCAGTATTAAATTGAGTTAACCTACAGGCATAGAAATTTTAAACATTTTTAAGTTTTAAATTTTATCAAAAGTATCTATTTTACTATTTTTTTAATCTTACTATTAATCTAATACAATCTATCTTAGGAGGATTTGGCTATGCGTAATTTATTCGGGAAAACTTTAAGTTTAATGTCAGTCGTTGCTTCATTTGCCATTATTGCCTGTGTAGCCAGTCCAGCAAATGCCCAAACATTTGCTAATTCTGGTGGTGGTACAGGGATGATTGGTGGTGGTAATAGTTCGGTTTTAAATACGGGTTCACAAACTATGCAATATGGTCAAGGAGCTTCCCCAATTCTTCAAGGTGCTACCAACGGAACCATTGGACCACAAGGAGCAGATGCAACATCGGTAGTTGGTGTCAATACAGCTGGTACTGTGCGTGTAAATAACTTGGCTAACCTGGAAGCCTTATTAAATATTACAGCTAACGGAATGGAAATTCTTGGTGTAGCCTGGGGTGGACCAACCATGATTATGGGCTTTATGCATATGGCCGCTGGAACTCAAGACTCCATGAAACGGGTTCTTTATGGTGGAGCCGGTGTAACTGGTGGCTTAGCCACGCCTGGTGCGGTTAACTGGTTAGTAGCTTCAGCTCGTGATGCGAACTTATTTAGCTAAAAATTAATAATTTTATTTTCTCCTCGCCAACTTAAAAAATAAAAACATCCTTTTTTACAAAGGATGTTTTTATTTTGGGAAAATTAGGGGTTGAAAAATATATTTAGTTATTGGATTCTTCTTAAAGTACTGGTTTTTATTAAGCTATTTCCTAAAGTACATGTTAATATTTAATTGATTCCTCGTATTTGTTTTGGCAATATTTGGTTAGTAAATAAGTCTAGTTGACTGATAAATTCTTAAGATTATGAAATTTCAATATAATAAATTTATTAATAATTCAATTTGTATTTTTGGCGAAAATAATCTTGTTAAGATAATAATAAAAAAGTTTTTTCAAGCCGGTCTTAAAAAATTAACGTTATATTCAACCCAAACTTATTTGGAAAATTTTTCTTTGGATTATCTTAAGGATACTAATTTTGAAAAATTTAATTTATTAACTTATGAGTCTAATCCGTTTTTTCTTGAATCAGCAATGGTTAATAATAGTCTAGTAATCGATACTTTTGAAAATATGAATCATAAATTAGAAGTTGCGGATGCTTGTATGAAAGTAGCCAAACCAGGAATATTTGTTTTTAAACAGAATTATAACTATCAGCTATATCCAATGTTGGCTGGTAAATCAAGATGTCTACATTGTCTTAGCGAAGCCGGAATTTTACTTGAACAAGCCATAATAAAAAAAGATAATGAAATTAATATTTTAATTGAGGATATTATGGCAAGTTTAATTGTTTTCGAAATAGTTAAATTAAGCAGTAATTTTGGCATTACTCAAGGGAATGAGATTTTTCAATTTAATTTTTTAAGTGGTGAAATCAATACAATTCAGGGTTTAGATAAATTAGATGATTGTCCTGACTGTGGCTTTAAATCAGTGCCTAGATAATGCAAATAAGAATTTTAATTACTGATAATGATTTAAAAAATAAATTTCATGAAAGTCTTGAAATTATTGGTCATGATAAAATAATATTTACCGATTTTAATCATGTAATTGAATTTGGTGTTAGTCAAAAAATTCAACTAACGCTTACAGATGGCTGGTTTTATCTTAATGATATTAAGTTTAGTAAAGAGAAGGTAATTAATTTCAAATCTCATAAATTAATTACTTTAATTAATTTAAAGCGTTTATTTCAAGGGCAAAATAAAGAGCCAGAATATTGCGGTGAATTTGAATTGATTATGGTAAATAATCAATTCAATCTTATTCAAGTTGTTGATTTGGAAAAATATGTTTTAGGTGCTATACAAGCCGAATTACCAGCCAATTTTGCCATAGAAGCTATGAAAGCTCAAGCTATAGCTTGTAGAACTTATGCTCTGAATCCAAGAATAAGTCATTTGCCTGATAATGCTAATGTTTGTGATTCATATTTTTGTTGTTTATACTATTGTGGCCATAATGATTTAAATAAAAACTATCAAATTAGTGTTTTAAGTACGAAAAATAAAATTATAAGTTATGCCCACAAACCAATATTAGCTATATTTAGTTCTTGTGCTGGTGGAGTTACTAACAATTTTGCTGATTGTTTTAGTGATCCAGTTACGGGTAAATTCCCTTCAGAATCTATACCTTATTTGAAATCAGTACCTGAGGGCAATATTAATGATGGTTATTTTAAATTGCAAAACAGTGAAGCACTTAAATTTTTGTATTTTAACAAAGAAGTTAATACTTTTGATTCTAATTTAATTCAATATAAATGGAGTATTCAATTTACAGCTAATGAGTTAGAAAATCAAATTCATGTTAATGTTCAGGAAATGTTAGCTAATGAAACTGAACAACTATTTATTCAAGCGCCTAAACATAAATGTTTTGGACATATTCAGGAAATTAAGGTTAAGCGTTTTGGGGAATCTTTTGTAGCTATGGAATTAGCTATTTTAACCTCAACCGGATTGTGGGTGATTGAAAAGGAGTTATTAATCCGAAAATTATTTAAAAACTGCAAACCAAAATTTAACTTACTTAAAAGTGGCAAAATATTTTTTAAACATGAATATGATAAATTAGGCTTATTGGCTCGCTTGACGATATTTGGACTTGGTTTAGGCCATGGCGTTGGCCTGCAACAAACTGGCGCCAATGCCATGGCTTTAAAACAGAAAAATTTTACAGAAATTTTAAATCATTATTATTGCAATACACAGATAATTGATTTAAATACCATAATTTAAAAACACGCCCAGTAGGATTCGAACCTACGACCTCATGGTTCGAAGCCATGCACTCTATCCAGCTGAGCTATAGGCGCTAAATTAAATTCCATGACTTATTTTAGTGCTTATAAATTTTTATGTCAAGTTTATGAATTGCTTTAATAAAGATATTGAAAAATTTATTTAAGATCAAGGTCAATTGTTTGAGCAATTAATTCGATTTCCTTTATTGTTTTTTTGTTAATAAAGGTTAATTCTTCTTTCAGCATATGTTGCCAGACTATTTTTCGGACTTGTGTATTTTCACAAACGTCAATTAGTCGGTATAAGGCTGGTTTGACATTGCAAGGGATATTCGGTGAATTTAACAAATTGGATTCAAATTGTGCCTGCTTATTAATTACATCGATACTTATCAAGCCTTGAAGAAGTTTAGGGCTAGTGGAGGCATTAGCTGGCAAAGTTGACCCGTTAAGGATAATTAGCAAAATTACTATGAATGAAAAAAAATAACATTTTAAGTGTAACTGGAAATTCATATTTTTTCCCTTTTGAGGCAACTGTCTATATTTTTATTCTCCCATCGCTCATGACATCTAACATCCCCTGACTAGGCAATTATTTAGGGCTAAAATTACTGTTTGAAACTCATTTAGGTTAATGAGAATTTATGAACGCTGTCACTCTTAAGAGTGACAGCGTTCATAAATTCCGGTTGTATATATAAACCCGGCAACAAATCAACAAATAAATTTTAAATGATAATTTCTCGTCAGTGAAATTCTCTAAATATTGTAGACTTATCATCAGGCTATAATTAACTAGGAATTTATTTGTTGGTTGATAATAATTTAATTGACGAGTTAGAATAGCGATTCTTTAATAACGCTAAATATCAGTTACCATGCAAGGAATCTGTTGTATTTGAATTTTAGAGTTTTGGGTAGGATTATCTGAGAAACTCAATACGGGATCGTATAAAGTAAAAAATACAAATTATAGGCTTGCTTTCCAGCGTTTAAACAAATTATTATCTAAATCAAATTGATCAATTATTTTGCCAACCACAAAGTCAATTTGATCTTCAATTGTCTTAGGCTTATGATAAAAACCTGGACTAGCAGCACTAATAATGGCTCCTGCTTTAGATAGAGTTAACATATTTTTTAATTGAATCTGGCCAAAAGGCATTTCGCGTAAAACAATCAGTAATTTGCTGCCTTCTTTTAAAGTTACTAAGCCAGCTCTTTGAATAAGATTTTGGCTAAGACCGTTAGCTAAAGCACCTAGGGTCCCAAGGCTACAGGGAATAACAATCATACCCATCGTTGGATAAGAGCCACT
>JAKAZS010000054.1 GCA_021815785.1 bacterium | reverse complement strand
GTAAAGTAGACTGTAACTGAGAATAATCACGATTAACTTTAAGATCTAAAGCTAATACATTACCACCATCATCCCATAGCACCATCGTGGCAGCTCCTGGGGTTTTTCCTAATAAAACCAATTGATTTTCCGCAACCACAACCGGTTCAGCTACACCAGGTTGACTTATCGAAGTACGGACAATACGGTTTTTTAAACGAAAACTACGCGACTGGCCAACTTTTAATTCAATTATATTGGAAACTTTAAATTCTTCCATATCGATAGCACCGCTAACAACTGGCGGTATTGGTGTTGCCACTGGACCACTTCCAGATCCACCGGTACTTTGAGCTACAATTCGGTCTGCCGGTAATTGAGCTAGCAAATTATTTGATAACAGATCCAGCGAATTACTTTTGGATTCAATAGAATTTGCCCAACAAATTTGCGAAGATAACTGAGTAACCAAAGTTAATATTACAACTAATAGCGTATTACGTCGCTTATTCATATTTATTCCTCTATATCTCCTTAAAAACTAACAAATACCAATACAAATCTTAAATTTAATTATTATCCGGAATCGGTGCTCCAGCAGGTAAAGTTGGTGAAGTCGGTTGGGTTCTTTCATCTCTGCCTGAAGTATAATAACGTTCATCAATAACAGTTGGTTCAACCTGGAACATATTCATATCACGTGGTCCTTCCACTCGACCAATTTCTTCAGGTAATTTAAGTTGACCTGGTGTACCCGGCAAAATTATTTCCGGTCGTATTGCTACAATCAATTCACTTTCATTTTTAGAAAAGGCCTTTGATTTATACAATGCTCCCAGAACCGGGACTTCACCCAATACTGGTGTCTTAGTCAATTGACGACCCGAATTTGCTGTGACCAAGCCAGAAATATATAATTCTTGGCCAGGTTTTAATTCAACCATAGTTTGGGTTTTACGAGTTGTAAAACCAGGTATTGTTGAAATTGAACCCGCTAAAACCAATCCCAAGGATTGATCTAAAATTCTTTCTTCTGGCGCAATTTCAATATTGATACCACCATCTTCTTTAAGTACAGGTATCATATTTAGTCTCAAACCAAATGGCACAAACACAATAGATGCAGAAGCTACACCAGCCCCAGCACCAGCTTGTTGAACCGGAATTTCACCACCGGCTAAAAATGCAGCTCTTTCACCAGAAACAGTGACCAATGTTGGCTCAGCTAAAATACGTGCACGGTTCTGAGCAATAACACCATTAAAAATGGGGTTAATTGAAGCTCTGGATCGAGCGCTATAAGGGAAAATACCTTGTGAGTAAAACGTATTAAGCAATCCACCACCATTAAAAGCTGCACCACCAGGGGCACCAAACAGTACCGAAGAACCAAGTAGTGGTGGTGGCCCATTAAGAACACCCAAGCCGATACCAGTAATACCACTAGCCCCACTAGCGCCATACGCCAAATTACTGACAAAATTACCAAGTTGCGTACCACCAATTCCATATGGATTAGTAGCTAAGCCTTGCATTTGCGGAAACGAGTATACATATCCTGGCGGCGACAATGGACTGCCGGTAACCTGAGCCGATGTATTACCACCAACACCAAAGGCAAAGGTATTACTCGAGTAATTAAAACCAAGTTGCGTAGACAATTCTCTCACAGCTTGTGAATTCACTTCCATAAAGGTGCAGTGCAATACAATTAAAGGAACTTTCCTGACTTTAACCAAACTTACAACCCTACCGCCATTACTGCGTAAAACCTGAGCTCGAGATATGCTATTGGTCAGGTTAGAGAAATATGTATAACGGTCGGCCGATCCCAGTGATGACAATTGCCCCATAGCTCCACCAGCCATAGATGCTCCCATACCCATTTCACCAATCATTGCATTCATTGAGCTGCGATCAACAACACGATTACTAGCGGCAACAATATTCCAGCCAATATCATCCATGTAAGTACAAGCAGCCTGATAAGCTTTAATTACCGTTTCGACATAATCAACGTCACCAAGCAGTAATACCTTGTCTACCCCTTGCACGTTATATGATTTCACAATGATACGCGGGTCAATTTCTCTTAAAGTCGACTGTAACTGTGAATAATCGCGCGTAACCATCATATCAATAGCCGCAGCATTACCGGCATCATCCCATAGAACTAACGATGCAGCTCCAGCAGTCTTGCCAATAATAACAATCTGATTCTCGGCAACTACCACAACATCCGCAATGGCAGGGTCACTAAGGGAAACTCTTATAATCGGGTTTTTTAGCTTAAAAGCTCTTGACTGATCAACTTTAATGTCAATAACATTGCCAGTTTTAAATTCTTCAAGATCAACACTTCCTGTAGCAGCTGGAGGAATAGGTGTTGCCAGCGGCATACTTGGCGACTGCGCTAACATTTGTCTTTGCTTAAGGTTGTTAGCTATCAATTTAGAAGCCGAACTATGATTAACATCATTAGATGATTGATAATTTGAGTTGGATTTTGACACTTGATTCAATGGGTCAGCTTTAACCCCCAATGAATTTAAAATAAGCAAACTCAAAGCCAAATAACTTGTAACTCTTCTATGAGCTTTAAACATATTTTTTTAATCCTCTCTCAAATAATTCAATATTTATTAGGTGTAACTTATAAGTAAATATTAATAGTAATAACTTTTAAATTAATTAACAACAACTTTTCACATACTTCTTTACAGCCACCACCTGAACCAACTAATCAACTAAAAATTTACAATATTTTCTTAAAAGATGCTAGTACCCGAATTAATACTTTTAACACTTGAAATCTAGTTCTTTTTTTTAAAGTATATATAAATGAATCAGAAAAATCGTTAAAATACTAACCTAAAAACAACCAAACTATGCCTAGCCAAGATTTAAGCAATTTTCAACTTCGGTTACTGACATCACTTCAGTTTTAAAGATAAATTTTAGTTAATATTAAGTCTGACGCTAAACATCATAATTGTTCACGGTCGGCAAAATAAATTTCTTATTTTTTAATATAATTTGCTGAAATTATTCATTTTAAAAGCAAGTAAATGTTAATATATTTACATATGTTTAAAGTATTAAGTTTTTACAATATGATTAATTGTTATTTTTAAATATAACCAATTAAATTAAAATTTCAAAAAGATTATCAAATAAATATAAAAGGATATAATCATGGAACCAAATATAAACGATCAAGAAAGAATACTAGTAGTAGATGATGAGGCTTCGATTCGACGCATTCTTGAAACTCGCTTGAAGCTAGCTGGTTATAATGTGCAAACCGCAGCTGATGGCCAAGAAGCCTTAGACATCTTTAACACTTTTCAACCCGATTTAGTTATTCTTGATGTCATGATGCCAAAAGTAGATGGGTATGAAGTTTGTCGTGAGATTCGTAAAACTGCTGATACCCCTATCATAATGTTAACAGCCGTTGCTGATGTTTCCAATCGCATCCAAGGCTTAGAAATTGGTGCCGATGATTATGTAGTTAAACCCTTTAGTCCGTCAGAACTAGAAGCCCGAATCAAGGCCGTAATGCGACGAACCGTGGAAAGGCAACAGGAAGTTACCCAAACCAAAAGTACCAATACAATTAATATTGGCAGTCTTAAAATTGATTTAAATAAACGTCAGGTAACTCGAAAAAATGAACGTATACGTTTGACTGGTATGGAATTTAGCTTATTAGAACTTTTAGTTACTAATTCGGGTAAACCATATTCACGCGGTGAAATACTGCAACAAGTGTGGGCCTATCCTCCTGATCACCGAATTGACACTAGAGTGGTTGATGTACATATAAGTAGATTAAGATCTAAGTTAGAAGAAGATTCTTCTAACCCAGATCTAATCCTTACTGCTCGTGGCATTGGTTATATGTTTCAAAAAATAAACTAAGTACCAATTTTCCAAGAATTCATATACTCTACCATTTCTTCAGTTAGTGTATCAATAGACACACCAAGTGAAGCCAGTTTTAAAGATGCGATTTCCACGTCAATCTGATTAGGTAAATTTAAAACCCCTGAATTTAATTTACCTTGATTTATAACCAGGTATTCAAGTGCCAAGGCCTGGTTGGCAAAACTCATATCCATAACCGAAGCTGGGTGACCTTCAGCACAGGACAAATTGACCAGGCGACCTTGAGCTAAAACATATATTTTGCGGTCATTAGCTAAAGTATATTCATCAATATTATTTTTAACTTCAATTTTTGTCTTAGCGATACTTTCTAATGAAGTTAAATTTAACTCGACATCAAAATGCCCTGAATTACAAACAATACTTCCATCTTTCATTTGTTCAAAATGGCTTTGATCAACAACATGCTTATTACCAGTCACAGTTATAAAAACATCACCAATTTTAACGGCATCCATAAGCGGCATAACGCGAAAACCTTCCATAAATGCTTCAATTGCTTTAACCGGATCAACTTCACAAACGACCACGTTAGCTCCCATACCACGAGCTCGCATAGCACAGCCACGTCCACACCAACCATAGCCAACCACAACAAGTGTTTTACCAGCTAAAAGCCGATTGGTAGCTCGAATAATACCATCAATAGTTGATTGACCAGTACCATAACGGTTGTCAAACATATGTTTAGTCAAAGCATTATTTACGGCCATGGCGGGAAAATATAACTTACCATCCATATGCATTGATTTTAAGCGGTTAATTCCGGTAGTTGTCTCTTCTGTACTACCAATAACCTTGCAATTTTCTTTACTTGATCGAGTAACTAAAGTTGCAACAAGGTCACAACCATCGTCAATAATCAAATGAGGGTTATGGGCTAAAGCGATATCAATGTGATTTTTATATGTAGGAATGTCTTCGCCTTTAATAGCATAAACTGGCACACCATATTCACTTACCAGAGCTGAGGCCACATCGTCTTGAGTTGACAACGGATTAGATGCAATAAGTACAGTTTCAGCTCCTCCAGCTTTTAAGGCTAAGCCTAATACCGCTGTTTCCGTGGTCACATGCGCACAGATCGAGACACGCATACCTTTAAAAGGCTTTTCCTTTTGGAACCGGCCTTCAATTAAATTCAAAACCGGCATATCTTGTTTAGCCCACTTAATTCTTTCTAAACCCAAGTTGGCAAGTTTTAGATCTTTTACTTCATGATTTGGCAAAGTTTTACTCGACACAATAAATCTCCTAAAAAAAGTATTTCTATTTTGTTATTTTAATCTATATATACATATATAAGTGATGATTTTATTTTCTTTTAAATCTAAAGTTATTTATTGACCAAGCCAACTCTTTACAACTAAATTAAACTACTTTAAACAACAAATCATCAGCAAAGATTTTAACTCAACCAACAATAAACCTACACCTGTTGCCAAGTGAAAATATTAATTATTTTGATCGAATTTTTAACTTGATTACTTTTAATTTTCCAGGGAATATATATATTAGAAGTAAAGGGAAATTGTTTATGAAAAATAAAATTCAAATTTTTAAAATGCTTTTAACATTAACAATTTTTACCAACTTAACTATTTTAAGTAGTAATGCTAACTTATTACATGGCTATGTTCAAAAAGATGCTGACAACTCTGCCGGTTTAACCAATGAAATAGCTAAACCAGATGAATCCAAAGTGAATATTAGTGAAAAATTTCCTAAATCCAATTCTTTCCCTAAAGAATATCTTGGAACCTGGAATTGTATAACGACCGTTACCTCTTCGTCTGTTCCAATTGTTGAAATTGGTCATAAAACCTATAGCAATATAAATTTTGCTTTAGATAAGTGCCAGAACGTTGTTGCCAAGTGGAACCAGCCGGAATGGACCGAAAGCAAATCAGCAATTACCAGTTTTAATAACCAGGAATCACAAGTTGAACGTACTAATTATTATTGGGGCGAAAACATGCAAGGTGCCTGGGCTACTCGTTCGAAAGATGCCTTTAGACAAGTAAATCCCAACTATATGATGGCTACTAGCGAAGTTGATCAATATTATCAAGGTCAATATATTGGTCGTTACAAAACCGAATCTATTCTTTGCCGAACTACCAACACAATTTCTACTTTATCTAATAATTACGATATTGCCCAAAAATAGGTCTTAACATAATTAACTGGATTTCAATTGAGCCAAATTACATCTAAATCAAGCTTTAGCCGTAATCAACCGATTTGCCTGGTAAGCAGCAAAATTACCAAATCCCATAAACTTAGCCTGAATCATCAAATCTTTTTCGATTCTAAGTAATTGGTTATATTTGGAATTTCTTTCCTGACGACATGGGGCACCAGTTTTTATTT
Organism: bacterium; assembly: GCA_021815785.1. Classification (GTDB taxonomy): domain Bacteria; phylum Cyanobacteriota; class Vampirovibrionia; order Obscuribacterales; family JAKAZS01; genus JAKAZS01. Next base: position 14,813 of record JAKAZS010000054.1, on the reverse strand, counting down.
GACCATTATTGATCGCTACCGCTAAATCAGCAATAGTAGAATCATCGGTTTCACCAGAGCGATGACTTACCACTGTCTTATATCCATTACAATGACTTAAGTTAATCGCATTCATCGTCTCAGAAAGACTACCAATTTGATTGGGTTTTATTAAAACGGCATTAGCAACTTTAGTAGTAATACCGCGATTAATTCGCTCAACATTAGTTACAAACAAATCATCACCAACTAACTGGATTTTAGAACCAAGTTGCTTGGTTAATCTTTCCCATCCCGACCAGTCATCTTCACTTAAACCATCTTCGATGCTGATTATAGGATACTTAGCTACCAGTTTTTCGTAATATTCAATCATTTGATCCGATGTCAAAGAAAGATTTTCACATTCTAATCTATATTTGTCATCAATATAGAATTCAGTAGATGCGGGATCTAACGCTAAGGCAATATCAGTACCGGCTTTAAATCCAGCCAAGTCAATTGCCTGAAGAATAAGTTCAATCACTTCTTTATGACTTTTAAGGCTAGGAGCAAACCCTCCTTCGTCACCAACTGTAGTGGCTAAACCTTTTTTATGCAACAAAGATTTAAGCGCCTGATATACTTCACTTCCCCATCGTAAAGAATCGTTAAAGGAATTGGCACCACCTGGAACTATCATAAATTCTTGAAAATCAACGCCACCTAGAGCATGCTTGCCACCATTCATAATATTCATCATAGGTGTTGGAATAGTGCAACCAGATATGCCACCTAAATATTTAAACAAAGGTAGCTTAAGCGAATTAGCTGCAGCTTTAGCGGTAGCTATACTAACTCCAAGAATTGCATTAGCTCCCAAATAAGACTTATCCTTAGTTCCATCTAGATTTATCAGTTCATTATCAATTAGCAACTGTTCAGTTGCGGGGAATCCAATTAATTTCTTACGAATAATATCATTAACATTACCTACTGCTTTTAAAACACCTTTGCCACCATAGCGCTTGGCATCATTGTCTCTTAACTCACATGCTTCATAGGCACCAGTCGAGGCACCAGATGGAACACTGGCTCTACCAGTAGCACCAGAATTTAACATTACCGTAACCTCAATGGTTGGATTACCACGTGAATCAAGTATTTCTGTTGCTGTAATATCTTCAATCATTACCATTTTATATCTCCATTAAAAATAAATAAAAAAAAATAAAAAAAGTTATACCATTTTTTGAAAAAATAATTTATAATGCATCATACACTTAAAATTATTTTAAAAATGAATTGATACTATATGCACAGTCACAAATTTAATAATACTATTAATTAAACTTCCGAATATTTCCCTAACAGTGCTTTTGCATATCTTACAGACCAATTTTTTGGATAATTTCAAGTCCATTCTAACCAAAAAAAAAACAAATTCCCTAAATCTTATGCTTAATTTAATATCTGTTAAATATATCATTACCCAACGTTCTTAATTGAACCTAGAAAAGACCAAAAACTATGGGTGAATTTTTTTCCCCCGCAATTCTCGCTATCATTCATTATTTCAAGCAAAAAAAATGTAATTTTTGTAACGAAAATTTTGATTCAGAAAGCATCAAACTCTTAAAACAAGAAGCAAAAGTTGTTGTTGTCCAAATCACTTGTACCTGTTGTAAACATTCCTACGGAACCGCAGTAGTTGCCATGAATCCAAGTCCTACCCCTGAAAAGCCCGAAATACCACAAGGCTGGACGAAAAAAGATATCAAGCGCTTGGCTAATTTTAAAGCTATAAATGAAGATGATGTTCTCACTGCTTATAAATTTATTAAAGAACTCGGTAATGACTGGGTTAAATATTTACCTAGTCCAAATAAACGCAAGGCAATCTAAATTCTCAAAATAACTTTTCGGCAAATCTTAGAGCATTAATTTATCTCTAGTTTTCTATACTGTGGCTACGTTATTGCTGACAAATTTATGGTTCCCTTAAACATAGATTAAAAATAATTAATTTACGCTTAGGGGAACCACGTTAAACCACTTTACCTACCTACATACTTTCGTGTTTCTAAAAGTCCTAAACAAGCCTAAAAGATATACAATCAACCTCGAAATAATATTCATAAAAAGAGTATAATAAAATTAAATCATTAAAGAGTGATCGTTATCTTAATAATTAGCCTAATCGAAGATTTACCTTACAAGTCAAGGTGATTATTATTATTAAAGAATTAAGGGCAAAGGAGTTTGGGACATGAACAATTCAACCAAAGAATTAATTGATAAAATTGGCAGTGATTTGCAATCAGGTGCGGCCGAATTAGCACTAAAAGCCATAACTGTCTATCAACATATCCTCAATAATCTAAACCACCAGAATATTAATGATTTGAAAAATGAGCTAACCCAGGCTTCGATATTATTAATCAAAGCTCAACCTGGAATGGCTCCAATATTTAATCTTTGCAATCAAGTACTGCTTACGGCAAGCCAGGCTCAAACTATCGATGCTTTAAAATCGACCTGCGACGATACTTTAGCTAATGTAGAAAAAGAGCTATGCGCCAATGCGCAAATTATTGCTGACCATGTAAATCCGTTAATTCCCCCAGGTGAAGTTGTTTTTGTCTATTCATTTAGCTCCACGGTAATCACAGCTTTATTAAGCGCTCGTAGTAAGGGGAAATATTTCCGGGTAGCATCCACAGAAGCCAGACCATCCTTTGAAGGAAGAAAGCTTGCTAAAACGCTAACTCAAGGTGACATAGAAGTTATGCATACATTTGATCTCGCAATGGGACTAGTATTACCGAGTTGTTCAATTGCGTTTATGGGAGCTGACTGTGTCGGACTACCTGGCGTAGTAAATAAAGTTGGTTCTTGGCTCTTAGCTATAGCTTGTAAAGAACACGGTATTCCATTATATGTACTTTGCGACACCGCTAAATTTGTTAACGAGGATCGCTTATTTGAATTTGAAAAACATGTAAGACCAGGCCTCGAAGTATGGCCAGATTTCGAACCTACTAATAAAAATTTAAAAATTCTCAATCATCAATATGAGCTAGTATCATTAAATTTAATAACTGGGTTTGTAACTGAAAAAGGTATCATTAAAACAGAGGATCTTGCTAACAACATTAAGTCCAAAAAAGTTCATGAGGCCTTACAGCTTGAAGAAGCCTTTTTATAATTTTTTATTTCAGCTTATATTAACCTGCCATATTCTTACTTCATCGGGAGCTATAGCATTCATTGGTGGTGATATTAATGAATTTAAAGACTATTTTCACAAATCATTTACTTATAATAAATCTTCAAAAAATAAAGATTTTACCCATTGCTATTTTTTTCTCAATTCCGAGATTAAAAACAATCCTCAAGTCGATGGTTTTAATGCAGCCATGACCATTTCATTAAAACTCAACAAAATAATTGGTGAATCACTGGTAATTGATCTAGGTAAAAATAAAGATACCGGGCTAGTTATAGCAACCTCTTTATTAATGGATCTTATTTTGGAAGCTCGACAAACAAAGACACCTTCAAAAAGTACTCTAGATACCCAATTCATTTTATTTAAGCAAGCAATTACTGATGCGCTAACTGACAACCCTCAAACACTTAACTATAATCACGAAAATATTGTCATCCGAATTGAACAAATAGATTTCCATAAAATTCTGATTACCATAACCAAACCAATTCTCGAAAATTCACCACCCTTAAATTGATATTGCGCTACCTAATAACCTAATTAAAAAATATAGTTATGGCTAATTACGGTTTTACGTCTACATTTAGAGAATTTTTATGAATAATTTTAATCATTTTAATTTTTTCCAATTGCAAAGTTAGTTTGGCATTTGAAGCTATTAAATCATTAGCTGATAAACCACTAATAACCTCATCGTATTTTTCATTCTCACGCCCAGTAATTATTTCTATTTCCTGAAAACCATTTTCTACATCTTTGTATACAAATTTTTTGCCTTCATGTGTATGAATAGCCTTTTTGGGACAAGCTAAAACCTTGACTGGAATAGTATCAATAATTACGTTAGCTTTCATATTAGCTTTTAACAAATTATTAGTATTTTCAATCTGTGAGCTAATAGCAACAGTATGATTCGTTAAATTTATCCTATCACTGATATATGATACTACTCCAGGAAATTTTAAATTTCGATAAGAATCAATATATATTAATACTTTATTACCAATTTTAATTTGAGCGAAATCAGTTTCCGGAACATCTACTTTGGCATCAACTTTAGACAAATCAGTAATTTTTAAAATTGAGTGTTGAGCTTCAATAATTTCACCAGCAGAAAGATCAAAATTAGAAATAATACCACTTACTGGAGCACGTAACTGGATTTCGCCAGTGATTTTTTTTTCGACCATAAGTTTATTAAGCATAGCCCCGGTCATACCCATAAATTCAAGCCTTTGGGCAAGTGTGTTTAAATGATCTAAAGCCCTTAAGCTCTCAGCTTGAGCTAGTTGATAATCTTTCTGCATTAACGCTTTATTTTGATATAGATGATCTTCACGTTGCAAATTCATCTCAGCTTGTTCGTATAAAGCCTGCGCTTTTTGAGACAAAGCTCGAGCCTGAATATAGTCTTTAGCCGCAGCAATCTTTTCTTTATACAAACCTTCCACACGATTTAAATTAGCTAAAGCTAAATTTTTCTGAACCTTAGCTTCATTAAATTGCGTACGTGCTTCAATAAGGGCTTTGGGTCTTAAAATCTGCTCTTCATAAACCTTTCGCTCTCTTAATTCACTGGCTTTAGCAATTTGAAGTTTAGACTTAGCTTCAATTAATTCGGCTTGGAGATCACTTACAGCTTGAGAATCAATTAGTGCTAATACATCATGTTTTTTAACACTAAGTCCCGGGCGAACCAAAATTTGTTTAACCCGTCCTGATATTCGAGCCGCTACATCAACTTCTTTTCCTAATTCTGGAGTAATAATACCATCAAGTTTAAGGGGAAAAATTAATGTCTGATAAATAATTTTAACAGTTTTAAGTTTAAATTTAAACGCTTTTAAATCTGAAATAAAATTATACTGACTCGCTTTAATTAACGGTTTAGCCTTAACTGGTGAATTGGGTTGAGTTGAAGTATGCGGAATATTTGCCGTATTTCCCTTATTACCATAACGCCCATGCGTAATACTTGTAGTGTTACTGGCAGTTGGCGGAAGATGCAAAACGGGTGTCTGATTATTTATATTACAGCTGGATAAGCATAAAATTAAGACTAAACTCGTTAAATAAATTAGATTAAAGATTGCAAACATGATATTAGGATTTCAATTAATCATTTCAGTATATCTTATATAATAACTAGATTATAGTTTAATTTGCCTAATTTTAAATAATGCGAATTGATAAATGGCTTAAAATTACCCGCATAATCAAAAGACGCAGCATTGCTCAACTGGCTTGCTCCGAAAACAAAGTACTGCTTAATGATAAAATAGCCAAACCAAGCTCATTAATCAAAGTTGGCGATTTAGTACAAATCACTTTTGGCAACAATTCCTATACCTATAAAGTTTTAAAAGCTGAATTAAGTAACCCTAAAGCTAATGAAGCCTTAAACTGGTTTGAAATAAATTAAATAATTATTACCAAATAAATTATCTTAAAAACAACTAATTAAGCGAAAATCCACAAGTTAAAGACCAAACACATAAGAAAATTCCCGTTATTGCCCCTAAAACGGCCAGCATGACCGACTCAATCATATTTTTTTGATCATATAATCCCTGAAAAGCTAGATAAGATCCGCCACCAGCATAAATTACACCTAATAAAAACGCTAATATTTGCTCAACGATCATATCTATTCTTCCTTTACTGACAATTATAAAACGATATCGAAACGTTGTAAAGCGAATGTTTTTTAATCTTGAATCATTTTTTTTTAGGCTGGCTTTTTTTAATAAATAAAGCCAACCCTAAGCAAACCAAACCAATTGCCAGAAAAAAATAATAGGCCATTTGAGCATTCCTACGCTCGTCATTGGGTGTATTCACAGAATCTATAACAATTGGCGAATAAATACCCTGTTGGTCAATTTTATTGCGCTCGCTTGGACTTAAACCCTGTTTGATTTTAGCTTGTGCATCAACGTCAGTTAAGGGTTTTTCATCTAATTTGCCACTTTTAGCCAGGTTTTCTAAGTCCTCAATTGCAGAGTGGACATTAGTTGTAACCGTCGGATTGCGATTGCCTTGATTATTATTTGTTTGGGCTAGACAAGTTAAACTAAAGCCCAGGTTAACTAAAAATAATATTAAGATCTGTCCTTTCAAAAAGTTATGGATTGTCATAAATAAACACCAAAAAAACTCTAACTAAATACGTTATTAAAATCATCAATAACTAAATTATATAATAATTTTAAACCTTAAGCCGAAAAACTTATTGGCATTCGCTTTCTACCCCAATTTCCACAGTTCTTATCAAAATAGCCGTCAACTAATTCACCACAAAATTTACAGGCCTGATTTTCAATATTAAATTGACCTAATTCATACCAGTTTCGTTCAATCAACAATTGTTTACAATTGGGACAGTAAGTATTTTGATGACTGGCATTTAAGATATTGCCAAGGTAAACATATTTTAAACCAGCTGAAATGGCTAGATCGTAAGCATTAACCAAAGTAACCTCGGGAGTGGGTGCAATATCACCCATGCGAAAATCGGGGTGAAAAGCTGTAAAGTGAATAGGTACCTTGTCACCAAGATTTGTTAATATCCACTGACACATTTCTTTCAACTCCTCTTTAGCATCATTTTTAGTCGGGATAATTAAATTGGTTAATTCAAACCACACATTAGTATTTTGTTTTAACCAAATAATCGTTTCTTTAACTGGTTCAATACTTGCTAAACATAATTTACGGTAAAATTCCTGACTAAAGGCTTTTAAGTCAACATTAGCTGCATCCATATGCTCATAAAATTCAGCTCGTGCCGTATCTTTAATAAACCCAGCCGTAACGGCTATAGTTTTAATCCCAACTTCATGACAGGCTTTAGCTGTATCAATTGCATATTCAGCCCAAATAACTGGATCGTTATAAGTAAAGGCAACACTTTTACAACCTAATTCAAGGGCTTTGGCTGCAATATCTTTGGGTGTAGCCAATTGCGACAACTGGGCAATTTCGCGAGATTTACTAATCGACCAATTCTGACAGAACTTACAGCCAAGATTACAACCAGCCGTTCCAAACGATAACACACTAGAACCTGGATAGAAATGATTTAACGGTTTTTTTTCAACCGGATCAACACAAAATCCCGTTGACAATCCATAGGTAGTTAAAACCATCTTGCCTTGCTGATTTTGCCTGACAAAACAAAAGCCTCGATCTCCATCTTTTAAAACACAGGCTCGAGGACAAAGATCACAAAAAATACGGCCGTCGTCTAAAACATGATAATAGCGACCTGGGTATTTGCCGATTAATTTTTTAATGTCATCATCCATAACTTAAACTCTTAAGAATATATAGCCTATATTTTTAGTATACATTTTAAACTTTAAAAGTGGCTAATATTTTTTAAGGAAAAATTGAGAATTGTATTAAACCATCAAAACAATTTACAACACATTTTATAACTATGCTATTAAGTACATTAAATAGCAATTTTAATAATTTATTAGCTTAAATAGTATTCACTCTACCCAAGAAAAATAGTTATAAATATGAGTAAATTTCTATCAAATAATAAATTGATCTATAGGTAATTATGCTGAACCGACAAAAGTAGCTATTGTTTTAGACCAAATGCCTTGAGATTTAAGGATGAATTCGCAAACTTCACGAACAGCGCCATTACCACCATTTTTCAGCGTCACATAGTTAGCGACATCTTTAACCTCGTTGATAGCATTAGCAACAGCAATTTTAAGACCACAGGCTTTTAATAAGGGGATGTCGCTCAAGTCATCGCCCATATAAGCAACTTCACTGGCTGATAAACTAGCATCATCAAGTATTTCTTTAAAAGCCGATTCTTTATGTAAAGTCCCTTGATATACATATTTCATGCCTAAGACCTTAGCTCGATAATTAACCGCCAAAGAATTGCCACCACTAATAACTCCGGTGCCAATACCAGCCAAACGTAACAAGTGCAAACCCATACCATCTAAAGAATTAAACGACTTAAATTCCTTAACATCCTGATTTGCCACTTCTAAATAGTAAAGGTTACCATCAGTTAGAACCCCATCCACATCCATGATAACTAATTTAATCTGTTTGGCTACGTTCATTAAATCTTCATTTGATATTTTCACTTTATCTCCAGTTCCCAATTTGCCATATAAATTTTCTTACTATAATATTATCATAGTAAGAAAATTGGTAAAATTATTACTCGATAATTAAAGCTTAATAAAGTTATGAAAATAAAATTCATATTAATATTTTTAAATATTTTCATATTAATAAATCCATGCTTTGCCAAAAGTAATTATGCTAACATTAATTCACACCAAGCCAATATTAGCGAAATGAAATACAAAAACAAATCACTTTATATTATTGACAAAGAAAAAAAAATCGAACTTATCGATATTCCCAATATCACACTAGACAATACCGAATCTGGCATTGAAAGAATAAATTTACAAACAGGATCTGTAAAAGTAGTACATTGCAACATTGCTATTATTGGTGGCAGTATTGGTGGCATAGCTGCAGGCTTAGCAGCAGGTACATTTTACAATACCCGCCAAAACCATAAAACACCAAAAATTATTATCATTGAAGAAACAAGCCATCTGGGTGGACAAATGACGGCTCAAGGTGTAAGCGCCTTAGATGAAAATTATTTAGTTGAAACAAGTGGAGCCTGTCGAAATTATCAAGAACTTCGCAATAATATTCGTAAATACTATCAAAATAATACTAATTTAATAGATTCCAAAAAAATCGATCCTATTTTAAACCCAGGGAATTCGTGGGTGACCAGGCTATCCTTTGAACCCAGAGTAGCCGAACAAATGATTATCAATACCTTAAAACATTTAACTGATAAAAACATTTTAACTTATAAATTCAGGTCAAAAAGCCTCTATGGTAGAACTCAAAGCGGAAAGATTGTATTCTCTTCAAACGAATATACCGGTAATGCTTTGAGAAGTGACAACAAAATTAAAGGCATCGGTTTTTATGATTTTACGAATAAAGAAATCTTTGAAATCCAGGCAAAAAAATTTATTGACGCCACTGAATTAGGTGACTTACTGAATTTATTTAGTATTCCTTATGTAAGTGGGGCGGAGTCAAAAACTCAGACATTAGAAGTCAATGCTGAAACACAAAGCAATCAGGAACAAACTCAAGACTTTACTTATCCATTTGTTGTTGAATATATTAAAGACGGTAAATTCATTATTAATAAACCAGACTGTTACGAGAAATTTAACGGTCAAAAAAAATATAGTTTTTTAAACTATAAAATGTTTGAATCAGTTAAATTAAATGACGACTCTGAATTATTGCCATTTTGGGAATATCGACGGCTTATTGATAAAAACTATTTTATGGGTAGCTCTTATACCAATGATCTAGCCATGATAAATTGGGATTCTAATGATTTACGCAATGAAAATATTATTGATAAAAGCCCTCAAATTATGGCGCAAAAATTAAGACTTAGCAAATGTTTAAGCCTTGGCTTCCTATACTGGCTCCAAACTGCAGCTCCTCGAGACGATGGCGGCTATGGCTATGGCGAATTAAAACTCCGTTATGATATTTTTGATACCAAAGATGGATTATCATCATATCCATATATACGTGAATCAAGGCGAATTATAGCCAAGCAAACCATTAAAGAAATGGATATAAGCGCCAGCTTCAATCCAGGCCCAAGAGCACGACTCTTTTCCGATGCTGTAGGTATTGGTCTTTACCCTATTGATATCCATGGTGACAAATCTATAACCGAATTAAACAGTAATACCAAACCCTTTCAAATTCCGTTAGGATCTCTAATCCCAAAAAATGGTGGCAATTTACTGGCTGGCTGTAAAAATATAGGCACCACTCATATTACAAATGGATCCTATCGACTGCACCCAATTGAATGGGCTATTGGAACAGCCTGTGGAGTCACAGCATATCAATCAATTAAAACTCGCAAATCATTTTCGCAAATACTTAAAAGTACTAAGCAAGTCTTAAAAATTCAAAGTGAACTAATTAATCAAGGTAATCCGGTTTTTTGGTTTGATGATGTAGGAACCAATAATCCATATTTCAAATATGTGCAATTTCTGGCCGTAACAGAATTAATTAACAACAAAACATCTACCAATCTTAGCTTCAATGGCTATTCAACCTTGACCTTCAAAGATATTTTGCCACCACTTTGCCGAGCACTTATTTTTAAAAAACATAAAAATAAATTTCAAAAAGAAATTAATGATTTTAATCTTAATATTCTAAAAAACAATCCCGAATCAAATGCCTTAAACTTTTTAGTTAAACATAAAATACTCAATAAAAATATTACTTATAATTTAAATGACCTAGTTACTTATAATACAATAACAAAAATACCCATAGGTAAAACTGTTGACTCACCCCAGCCAATAAACAAATTTGAGTTTGCCAAATGGTTATTTGAAATTTGTCAAAATTAATGAAGGACTAACAGCATGCACCCAATTATAACTATCTTCATGTTACTAACTTTGCTCTATTCTAATCTTTGGACTTTTACCCAAGCTCAAACTACTCAAGGTAATAATCCAACTGGGAATTTACTTATTGAACCAACTGAATTTAATTTTGGTTTAATTGACGAAGGTATTGAAGTCACCCATGACTTTAAACTTACTAATTTAGGTAAAACCAATTTACTAATTTATAATGCCTATGCTACTTGTGGTTGTACGATACCAAAATTAACTAAAAACAAATTAAAACCACATGAATCTACAATTTTAAAAATAACGGTTGATACAACAATGAAACGAGGCAAAGTTGATAAAAAAGTATTTTTAATTACTAATGATAAAATTGAACCAAAATCAACCATAAACTTATTAATGACGGTTAAAGATCCCCACAAGGGTCTAACTAGAGAAAAAATGGCCAAAATTTTTACCAGCGAAAAATGTACTTCTTGTCATGTTGCTCGAGGGATTGGTCTATTTGGGCGTGATTTATATAATGCAGACTGTGCTATGTGTCATGGGCCTAAAGCGGAGGGAGCTGTTGGGCCAAAACTATTTGGGCCATATTACGATCCGGTATTTACCGCTAAAATGACTAAAACAGCTTCTTTTGGCAGTCAAACCAGCATTACTATGCCTGGTTTTTTAAGTGATGCCAATGGCCCATTGAACCAAGACCAAATTGATTCAATAATTAAATATTTAAGTGATTTATCAAAACTACGGCATTACCAATAATTCTTTGCCTTTATGTCAATACTCATTAAGGATTAGTGAAATAACCATCAATTAAAGGGTTACCAGTTATTTGGGACATATTTTTAGCATCAAAACTTCCATCAATTAGTGGATTACCAGTATTAGTACTATTGTTTAATTTATTTGGATTAGCAGTAGTTATATTTCCCCCTTCAGTATTTCCATTTCCCTCTTTGGCTAACAATTCATTATTGCTATAACCAAGACCTTGAGCTACAGAATCTAAATTTAGATTACCCGATTTATCTAATAAACTTTGAACATTTGGCGTTTGCCAATTTTGAGCTAAATTTTGAATTATTTGAAATTGTTCAGGAGTGATGTCGTTAGCTAAACGACTTTGAGGATTACCTTTAATATAAGTAACATAAGCTTCTAGACCACTTTGGGATAAATCCTTAGATGATGTAACCGAATTAATATCATTATAGATTTTCCCATTCTCAGCAAACAAAGTATTTACAGTAGCATTATCAGACTGTCTTAAATACTCAAAATTATTCTCGGCAGGATTTAATAATGGGGAACCAACGGCAATTGAATTATTATCACCAAGGCCAAGTGCAATTGAATCAGGGCTCATATTACCATTTTTATCAACCATTTTTTGAATATCTGCAGAATTCCAATTATTTGTCAAATTTTCAACCGCCTTAAATTGTTCAGGACTTACATCTTTAGCTAAACTACTATCCGGATTACCTTTCACAAAAGCGACATAGGCCTGTAAACCACTTTGAGAAATTTCCTGAGAAGAAGTTACTGAATTGATATCATTATATAATTTTCCATTATTAGCTAATAAATCATTAGCAATTTGCATATTTTGGCTAGTACCGCTATCAGTAACAATAGGAGCAGGTTTTACATTTAAATCATTTGGATTAATGGCTATTTTTTCACTTTGAACCTTAGCGGGTGGGACTATAATAGGAGTATCACTGTTGCCAGATGATGAAGTTGGATCTAATTTCCCTTCAGCCGTATAGGTTTCTGTTCTAACGGAATATTCACTTCCGGAATTTGTTCCAAAAAGCTCACTTTTAGCAGCTTGAGCTTCAGAAGAACTTGGCTTTGTTACTTCAGGCGAACTTGGCTTTGTTACTTCAGGCGAACTTGGTTTTGTTACTTCAGGCGAACTTGGCTTTGTTACTTCAGTAGGACTAAGTTTTGGTGATTCTGGTTGTATTGGCGTATCTTTAGATACTGGTGTTTGACCTGGTAGTTTAATTTTTTCACCTGGCCTGATTAAATTAAAGTTTTTAATTTGAGGGTTTAATTTTTCCATTTCTTTGACAAAACCACCCAATTTAGCATTATTATGTTCGCCTGGATGCAGTTTACGGGCTATTGACCAGAAATTATCACCTTTGCCGACCTCGTATTCATGGTTTGCTTCAGGTTTGGGCTTGGCATCTTTATGATGGGCAACCACCTCAGGTTTGGGCTTGGCATCTTTATGAGGGGGTTCAATTATGTCTCCATTCGGTAACCGCTTAACTGTTACTTCAGGTTTAGGCTTGGTCTCATTATGAGGTGCAGCTGTTTCAGGATTTGGTTTCACGTTAGCCGGCACTGGTGAATCCGGAGCATTTTGAACAATAGGTTTATCCCAATTATTAAAATGCACAAACGATCCATTATTAGCGTCATTTGACGAAGAATTTTCGGCATTAGGGAAATTGGCTGCATTAATCATGGATTTAACACTGGTATACCCGGCTCCACTAGCTAATGAATCCACCGATATATGACCATTCGGATGTAAAAGTTTTATTTGCGGACTATCCCAGTTTTGAGCCAATTCATTGACAACACTCATTTGGAATTGATCAACATTTCTTGCTAAAGCTCCATTAGGGTTTGCATTAACAGTTTTAATATATTGTTCTAGGTCACTTTTTGTTATCGTGCCATCTGCACTTCCGTTTTTAATACCAGCAATGGTTGAAAACAATTCACCACCATTAGTCATTAAAGTTTGGGCAATAGGTTTATCAAAATTTTGATTTTTAATTAAATTTTCTTGCTTAATTTTATTTTCGTCAATTTGTTTTAACTTTGAATTAAGATCACCTTCACTAATATATTTAGGTCCAAATAGACCTAACACTGGTCGAGAATGAGCCAAATCACTGTATTGACCAATTAATTCCTTCGACATTGTTTGATCAAATGGCGTCACTTCATTGCCTTGAGCATCAATATCACGTTTATTTCCATCAGCTTCAATGTTTTTTTGATTTAACTTTTTATCGAAATTAGAATACCCTGGCTCTAATTGTTCTTTACCCCAGGCAACAGATAAATCTGGCATTTGACTTTTAAGTCCAGTAGTTACTTCTTTTAAAAAAGCAGCATCCTGACTTTGAGAGTGACTAGGATTATTGACATAATTTTCGTATTCTTTACGTAAGGCCTTATAAGCAGCATTGGTTCCTTGAGCCTGATTAATATTTTCAACTTTTTTAATAACATTTTCACTATCAGAGTTTAAATTACCAGATTTAAAAGCCATAATACTAATACTCCTTACGTCTATCCCTTAAGTTTAGCAAATGATAAAATTAACATTGTTTATTTTTATATACCCATTCTAATGGAAAAAAATATCTCACGATCAAAATTTAATATTAATTCTTATCTTTTAGCAAATGTCGGTCCTTAATCATTTTAAACACCATACTAAAGCAATAAAAGTTATATTGGCGTTGATTACTTTAAAATTATTTGCGTATTTTCCCTAATTACAATATTGATTGAATAAAGTATTTTAAATTTATTATATGTAAATATAAGGTTTATTAATTTATGGATAGTCCACTAACATTAAGCAAAGCATCAAAAGAAAAACAGCCCGACTTAATTAATGCTTTTCTTACTTCATTTAAATACTCAGCCATACAAGCACCTTTAGATGGTGCAACTCAATTAATTGATAAAATAGCTAAAACGCATTTAACTAATGACACCCAATTTTTTACCACACCAAAACCAACTTCCTTTGGTAGTTCGCAATGGGTAGCTTCAACACTAGGAAACACTTTGGGCATGATGATACCTAGCATTGCTATAGCTAAGTTTATGGTTTCACCTCTAACAACCAATGTCTTAGATGAATCCTTAATAAGTCAAAATTCATTACTAGGTCTATCGCTAAAGAATGCAACACTTACCGGATTGACTTATGGTTCTGTATTTACACCAAGCGATTCAAATAAAAATTTCCTGAACCAAAGAATTAATAATGGGATAACAACAGCTTTATCTTTTGCCGTTATGACAGGTACATCATTAGGCTTAAATAAAATTACCGAATCAACCACATCCTTTCCCTTACAATCATTATT
>JAKAZS010000131.1 GCA_021815785.1 bacterium | reverse complement strand
ATATAACCGAAATAAGTATTATAGTCTAAATTAAATTCATTAGCCAATCGACCACAATAATCATTAAAATTATTCATTAATTCATTATAAGAAGAAAATGAAACATTAGATTCATTAAGATAATCAGTAGGTTCTAATACATGACGCAACCACAATAAATATGAAATTTCGGGCTGGAAATTATCCCGTTGCTTTAAAGATTGAGCAATTTCAACTGGATGCCTGACTACAAATAAATATTTAGGCTTAATCCTTAACTGCATCAAAATAGGCTGCCAGAGAAATAATAAGCGGCAATGACGGGGATCCTTTATGGCAAAAAAATTAGAATCCTTAAAATCACTAGTCAAAACAGTCATTAGCTTACTTTGAACCAATCTAATCACATCTTCGTTAATGGATGCTGGAATTGTTCGGATATCATTCCAGGAATAACCAATATTATTTAAAAATTCATCATGAATCCGAACAATTTCATTATGTTCAAAATAGCCCTTAGCATTGTCGGAAGAAGGGTTCATTAAATTATTGCCTAAATAAAAATTACATAAACTTAAAGCTCCAGCTAGCATTGAAGTTCCACTGCGATGCATACCAAGGATAATAAATACTTCCTGACTATATAACGATTGTTGTTCCATCATTATTTAACCTATATCAAGGTATTTCAATAAAAAATCGAAAAATTCATTTAATCTATTCACCTAACGCCTAAATTCCGGTAAATGAGTTAATACGGTTTTATAACCAAGATCTTCACTTACTACAGCAAATAATCGTTCAACTGTATGTAAAATAGTTCCATCAACATCAATTGGCTCATCCGGATAATCAAAATCTTGTAATTTCAAGTCAAAAAATGGTTTAAGAACTTCACGTCGAGCCCAGAACATAGTACCAATGGGAAAATTAAAAAAGTCAGGCAATTTATTTTTTAGTTTAAGTTTAACCGCTAGCGATTTAGCTAAGGGTAAATTAGCTGACCAATTACAAAGATGGGGATCATCAGGAAAAATAATTCCACAACTAGAGTCATTTTGAAATTTAGAAAGAATAACATCCATCATCGGATATTTATCACCCAATAAATTTTGCCATAACATTTGACGCCAAATATCGCCAAATTGAAGGTTGTCGGGAATAATATCCAGGCTTTTCTTAGCATGTAAATGACCAATAATATCATAATTACTTAATTTATCAGCTAAATCAGTTAAAAGTGGCTTAACATCACGGCCAATATTTTTTACAACTTCAATTTCAACTTTACCTTTATTATATTTTTTTAGAGCTTTTTCAATTACAATTTTATTTTCGTTGGATGAAGTTGTAAAAAACAAGTCACAATTAGACTGATTACCTTCAAGAGCTTTAACAAACTCATCAAGTAATTCAACATAATACATATGAACATGCAGACAATTCTTACTGTTTCCTATAGCTATCTTATAATTATTATCAAGAATTTCACTAATCCAAGAGCCCATAGGTTGTTTATTCAAAATATAATGAGCAAGTGGATCGTGGTTATCAGTATCAACTAAATCATAATAAATTTGTGGATTAAAGCCGGGAAATGGTTTTCGTAATGAGCCAGTACCAACATAATTTAAAGTATAGGTCTTAAATTTTTGACAATAACTATATTTTTTTAGATATTTAATAATAGCTTCATCACGTGATTTAAGCTTGATTGCTAAGTTTTCAGGTACGTAATACTTTTCGTTAAATAAATCATCATTTTTAAGAACCTGAAAATCAGATTTTTTGATTTCTTGAATTAAACGGGCATTATTACCTAATTCATTAAGCTTAACAATATAATTATTCATATTAAAATTTTCGCTGGCAATAGATTTTAATTTAACGGCATAATCAGTATATAATTGCTTATCTTTAGCGAGTTTAACAATTAATTCACTAGCTTTACTATCATCCAAATATGGCGCTAGAAAATTTTTACACAAGTCATCAGTGCTTAGCAAATCAGCAACCCCCCCAGATTTATCAAATGTTACAATAGGTATGCCTTTAGACATAGCATCAATAGCAATATTAGGAAAGGGATCTAGCCTTGAACTTAAAAACAACAGATCAGCATTATTATAAATCAAATCCATATTTTCAACTTCATCTATAAAAAATAATGAATCTGATAGGTTTACATTATCTACATAATAATCTAAATAGGCAGTATAGGAAGCTAATCGCTCATATTTAAATTTGCTGCCAATCCAAATAAACTTTATATCAAGATTTGGATGGTTTTTAGAAATATTATCTGCACAAGCGACAAATAAATCTACACCCTTTCGAATAATTTTAGTACCACAGCCAAAAACTAAAAAACTATCACCTTTTATAGATTTAATATATTTTTCCATGGCTATATTTTTAGATAAATTCACCTCGTTAGAATTATTAGTTAAATTGCCCGGAATTTCTCCATAACCTTGATGAAGAATACTAGTTTTTCGCTTTTCAAACTTAGTAATGTGTTCTAAGGCATTATTAAGTGTAGCTTTAGTGGAAAAAACTATTTGGTCAGCCTGATTACTAATCTGTTCAAAACAATATATATTATCTTGATAATATGTTGCAAATTCATGAATTAAAGAAACACTAGGAATATCATTTTTAACTAAACTGGAAAATATTGCAAATGAATCTGCGCTATTGACAATTGCATAATATAATGGGCAAATTTTATTTATTCTTTGAATTAGGTAATTCAATAAATCAGGTAATTCTCTGATACTTTTATCTGATCCAAGAAAATAATCAGAAACCTCTTCAAAATAACTAGCTATTTCTCCATCATTAAGTGTCAAAGTAATTACATTATAATCTTTTTTAAATTGTTTAATCAAATTATAAACCAGAATGGGCGCACCGGTTCGACTAGAATCATGACTTACAATTAATAAAGTATTTTTACCATTAGCCTTAAGTTCTACTAGCCTATCGTTATCTAATTTAATTCCACAAAAGTCTTCAATATTTATTTGGCGATTTTCGTGTATACCGGATTCTAAGTAGTGCAGTAAGGGATTTTGATTTAGATTTGTAATATCAGTATAGAAATTAATATACCAGTCAGTATCAAATTTAGGACTTGGATTAAAGCCATCTTTATATCCGTACTGCAAATAATGAATGGCTGGATCAATATTTAATTCTTTTACTTGTGGATAATTCGCCAAATAATAACTTTCATCAAACAACTCAGAATTTTTAATTAATTTCAAATTACCTTTTAATTGTTTTTCATTATAATTAACATAACGTTCATCAGTGTCTTTAGTTTTTATATAATGAATTAAAGGATTTAAATTAAGCGCTTTTACATCCGGATAAAAATTTAGATACCAATTATTGTCAAAATCTGGTCCAGGATTATAGCCATCCTTATAGCCATATAACAAATAATGTAATGCCGGTTCAATATTGAATTGTTTAACTTGGGGATAATTCGCTAAATAATAATTTTCATTAAAATAACCCGAATTAAGAATTAATTGTATTACATTACCTTTTGTTTCCAGATCATTTTGATTAATATAACGTTCATCATTATCCTTAGTTTGTAAATAATGGATTAAAGGGTTTAAATTAAGTTCTTTTACATCAGGATAAAAATTCAGATACCAGTTGTTATCAAACTCAGGTCCTGGATTTTTACCTTCTTTACAACCATAAATCAAATAATGTAGATTTGGTTTTATATTAACATCAGCGATTTCAGGATAGTTATCTAAATACCATTTTTCATCAAAATAAATACAGTTATCAATTAAATTTAAATTCTCAAATTTAATTCTTTCTTTTATATTGGCAGCCCGTCGTTCAAATCTACCAAAATTTAAATAATGAATTAAAGGATTAGCATTTGAACTGGCTACATCAGAATTTTCTCGTAAATAAAAATTATTGTCAAAATTAGGACCTGGACTTTTATCTTCTTTATACCCATAAAGCAAATAATGTGCCACTATATTTTTATATTCATTTTTTACTTCAGGATATTTATGTAAATACCAATTTTCGTCAAAATAACCTGAATTTTTAATCAATTCGATTTGTTGGTTAATATCTTGCGAATAAGCTTCTGCCGGATTGGTATCATTAATAGCTGTTAATTTCTTGCGCGGAAATAACTTTCGAAAAGATTTATATAATTTTACCTTTTTACTAATTTTAAAATCACTGTTATTTTCGAAAGTCAAGGAAGCACTTAGATAACTATCATCGGTATTTAATTCATATTGATTGTTATTAGAGATTTCAGCACATAACAATTCAGAATAATTCGATAAAGTTAAATCCTGAGATAATTGCCTGACTTCTTGAATTGAGCTAATATCAGATTGTGAAGTAATAACAACCATACCTTGATTA
>JAKAZS010000053.1 GCA_021815785.1 bacterium | reverse complement strand
AACCCGGTTCTCATGCCCTGGCTCTTGAACGTTCTTGAGGGCGTGTATAACTTTGCCTGGAAGCATTTTGGTACGGTCTGGAACGCATTTCTGGTCGTCTACCATATGGTGGCAAAGGTCTTTGACCCCATCGTTAAGGCGGTCTTTAACTTCTTGCGCCAGGCTTGGCTGGCTTTGAAGTCAGTGTGGTCATCGATTTTTAAGCACTGATGTAACCAATTGTGGTACCGGTGGTGATTAATTTCATCACTGGTACCATAATTTTGTGGTTGCCGTTTTGCTAATCGCTTTTTGGCTAATCGTGGGTACTTTCATTCGTCTGCCAAGACTTCTTTTGATCGGTCTGGCGCTTATGATTTACCTGCCACAAAACGCTTTTGCTTATTTGGTAAACAGTGTCAATTCGCGTAATAACTAATTAAGACCACTCTATAACGTAAACCCCCTCACGAAGAGGAAAACAACAATGACTAACAACCCCAAGTCTACCAACGACTTTAATTTGAAGTCTATCTTTGCTTCGATTCACGCTGGCAATATCGTCAATACGGTCAAGAGCTATGCTATTCTGCTTGGTCTGGCTGGCCTTGATATTTTTGGCGTGGTGCTAGCCTTTAAGGCGTCTATTCTTTTGGGAATCCTGACGCTGGTATCTGGACCGGCATTTCTGGTCAGCATGCTGGCTATCAGTCAGCGCGGTGGCTATAATTTCTGGAATAAGTTCATGCCTTTTGTATCGGCATTTGTCAATCTTGCTCTCTGGGCTATTATTGTAGGGGCTGTGGCTTTGATTACCACTGGTCTGGTCGGGTCTAGCTTTATTTGGCTCTGGTTGGCTGTGTACCTGGCTACTTTTGCCGTCTTTGGCTATTTGACGGCTAAGTTCCTACAGGACAGCTTGTACGAGACTTTTTTCATGGTCTTTTTCACTTTGAGTCCGGCTGGCTTTATTTTTGGCCTTATGAATTGGTGGTTGGGTTTGAACCTGGCTAGCTATCTGGTCAAGCTGTTCCACTGACCAAAAACTAATCTAACTGATTATTAACGCTGGTGGTTAGCAAATCGCCAGCGTTAACTTACCGGCATTTAGTTCTTGAATGAACTATTAAAACGAAAACAAAGGAGAAAACAATGATCTTTATCGCAAGCCTCATCATTTATGGTGCAGCTATTCTGGCTGGCGCCTTGGTTATGGATATTCCTGTCGTGCGCAAGCACGCATTCGATAAGCAGAGCCATTTTCGGCATTTCTGTTTTATCGCTACTTTGGCCTTGCCGTTTTTTATCCCGGCTGGCGGCTTTTTGTCGCTGGTTGGTGTAGGCTTGGCTGGTGTCTTGTTGGGAACTTATGGCCGCATGCTGGGCGTTTTTTTCAGTAAGCAGGCGTAAGTAAGCGACTATTTTTTGTTTTTTCATTAATTTCTGAATAAACAATTATCCACCGCAAAATACGATGGCAATAGTCATCGCGACAAAGGAGAATCTACTATGAAGAACACGAAGCGCAGTCTCAACCCTCTGTCTCTGCTTATGGGCCTTGGGGTTATCGGTGTCATTCTGACTTGGCTGCTTAGCCTGGCTATTTCGGTTGGTGCCTTTCTGGTCTGGCTCGATGGTGTCATCTTTGGTTTCCATCATTCTATCCTGGTGGGCCTGGTTTCGATTATCCCGCCGGTTGGCTTTATCGAGGGTCTCTTGCACCTGCTTGGCCTTATCTAATTAAATTGTAATTAGGTAAATTTTGGCAGTAGGGTAGTAATGATCGAATCATTATTGCCCTACTGCTGTGTTTCTTTAAGTTCTTATTTTTATTTTTTTTATTCATAATACTACTATATCATTTAGTAAAATATAAAGTTAAGATTAATTGAGTTAAATTAATAAGCAAAACTCGTCTAAGTTAAGTTTAGGCAGAGCAGCTGGCCTAAATTTATGTTTTTGGCAAAGAAAATAAAAATTAAACTCGACCTTACCTTGATTTAGATAACCAACTATCCCAAAAGAAACATTTCTACTCTTCACCGGCTGCTTATTTTATGATCACTGGAATTTGGCGAATTATTTATCGAATAAAGGTAACTAGACAATAAATGGATATCTTCATCTGATCCTGCAAATGGTGGCATAATACCATGATAAGGATTTTTAGCCGGCTCAGTTTGATGTAATAAATTTAAAAACCCAACTATAGAATCTTGATCACGCGTACCTAGCAATTTTTTCATACTTCGATAACCATCCACAGTATGGCAACTCATACATTCATAACGAAAAATAATCTGACCCTTCTGAATATCATTATCGGTTTTGGACGCACAAGCATTAGCCCATTTGCCTGATTTTAAAAATCCCATTTTATCAATATTAAGAATTTCATCTTTTTTAACCCCATTAGAATAAATATAATTATAAACAGTATAGGGTTTACGTAACATTTCGCGCATCCATTCAGTAGTTCCAGTAACCATAAAACCACATAATAAAAACATTAAAGATATACCAAAAGTAAAGCCTTTAGGGTTAAGATATGGTCCTACATAAGCAAAAACAACAATAGTTCCAGATAAAATTAAACTTAAATATGTAGCTCTAGTTAAAATAGAAAAATTACCCACCCCAGACGTTTGAATACCATTAGCAATAGTCATAATAGTTTCATGCGGAATTTGCGTAAAGTACCAAAATCCAATTATTGGTCCAGCAACAAATACAGGCATCAACCATTTAGCACTATATTTCACCATTTTTTCTCTTAAATTATCATCTTTAATCCGACTGGACGTAACTAAAGCATAAATGCCAGCTATGGCTAACATAATTAAAATGCGGATAAATAAAGACGGAAAATAAGTTGGATTTAAAAACCCATCTAGCCAGTTATGAGTTTGAATCCATTTCCCTGGGGTCAACATAAAGGTTAAAATACCATTAATAATAACCAAGGTAAACACTGAAAACCATAAATATAAATTAGCTAGTTTAAGATGAATTTCTTTAGAAACTTTATCCCAAGTATAATAATAAGCAAAAGCAGTAGCTATTTCAGCCGCAAAAAACAAATATTCCCAAGCCCAGGCAAATGCAAAATTTTGAATTAAAATCGCAATGGTATCAGGTGAAACCAGACTAACCGAAAACCAAATACCCACTCCTGTAATTGCTCCACCAGCAGTAGTTACTAAGACAAAAAAACGGGTATGTTTTTTTAAATAGTCATAAATACCTTCATCATTTTCTTTATAGGCTTTACGTTCAGTTAATGCCAAATAAAAACCACTACCCACGGCAAAATGTGAAATAAATATATGTATTATGGAAATTATCCCGATAATCCAGCTACCGCCTAAAAATGGTACCAGCCAAATAGGATAATTCATGATAAAGCCCCCCAAATAGAAAATATAATCATTGAAAGTAAAACTATCAAGCCAAAATAAGTTGCTAATTTAGAAAGTTTTTTAGATGCACCAGTATCCCAAAATGGCACTAAACCAAGGATTAAAACAATTAAACCAATTATGGTAATGCCAAATAATTCACCTTCAATTGGTCCAATATAAGCGGGTATTAATTTTAAGAATTGAAACATCGCTAAAAAATACCATTCCGGCTTAATTCCTATAGGAGCTGGTGCAAACGGATCGGCTTCTTCGCCTAAACCCCAAGGTAAAAAAGTGACCAAAACAAATAAGACATTTAACGCTAAAATCCAGACTAACAAATCTTTAAAAATAAAATCCGGAAAGAATTTTTCATATTTAACTTCACTTACTTTAATGCTTTTAGGCGTAGAAATACCTTGTAATTGTATTAACAACAAATGGATTCCTAACAAACCAAATAGTAACAAAGGTAAAATAATTACATGAATAGCAAAAAATCTTGATAACGTATTTTGCGAAATTATACTACCACCTCTTAAAACTGTAGCCAATTGGTCACCTAATACTGGAACCTTAGATGTAATATCCAGACCAATTTTAGTGGCAAATAACGAAACCTGATCCCAGGGTAATAAATATCCCGTAAAACCAAATCCCATAACTAAGACTAATAATCCCATACCAATTAGCCAGGTAATTTCCCGTGGCTTACGATAGGCTTTCATAAAATAAGTACTGAATAAATGCAAAAAGACCACAAATATCATTAAATTTGCCGCCCAACAATGCAGTGAACGCACAAACCAGCCAAAATCAATACGGGTATTTATTTTTAAAATACTGGCATGCGCCGAATTTAAGTCCGGTACATAATATATCATAAGGAGAATACCAGTTATAATCTGAACGATTAAAAACATTAAGGTAATTCCACCCATATAATACCAAATTGAATGTTTGTGGATGGGAACTTCTTTTTTTTGAGCTAATTGCCAAATTGAAACTAAATCCAGTCGGTCATTTAACCATTTAAATAATGGATTTATTGATTTTTCGGGACTAGTGCCATCGGGTAATAATTCTGTAGCCATTGTTTTAAACCTCAAAACAAAGTAAATTTAAGTTATGCTCACCACAATACTATCATTTTCGACTTTGACAACTAATGCTGGCAATGGCTTAGGTGGTGGACCTGACACATTTTTTCCGGTATCCGGATTATAACAGCCACCATGACACGCACACCAGATAAGACTTTTATCAGATCGATACTGAACCGTACAGCCCAAATGCGTACAAACCGCTTTAAAAGCGTGAAAGCTACCATCTTGAGCATGAATAACTATGGCTGGTGAACTGCCAAATTGAAAATTCTTCCCTGTATTAACCGGCAATTCAGCAACCTTGCAGACAGTCACACTGCTTACATTAGATTCGGCAGATGTAGCATCACTATTCCCCGAAGAAAGATACCGGTAAACAGGATAAAGAGCCATGCCGGCCCAGGACAAGGAAAACACGCCCAAAACCATTTTCAAAAACTGTTTACGACCAACAGGTTGAATTGAGTCAGTTGTTTTCCATTCTTTAGATACTTTTTCCATGATTTACTTCCTCAATAATTTTCAGCTGTTGTTTTTGATGAAATGCATTCCAGACTAAATGGCTTAACCAATAAAAATAATAAATGAGCCCAATAGCTGAAATGGAAAAGATTATAATTAAATCCCATTGCATTTTTACTGGAACTAATTCCGGTTTAATTAAGTCCTGAAAATAAAAAGAACGTAATTCATGACGATTAATAATCATTGCCAAAACAACCGACAAACCAATTGTCAGTTCAGCATAATAAGCTTTAACACTTCCCGAAAAACTGGCTAGCGAACTTGCCAACAACGCCAACAACGCCAACAACATCGCCAAACTAAATACCAATGTGCTAATTTTATCCTGACCCATAAAATTTACCATAATATCATGTGGTATCGAAAATAAAAACCAGACGCCAACTGGAATTTGCAACAAAGTTACACTTAAAAATATCCGTGAACCAAGCTTAATGGCGAATTTACTAAATTCATCCTGATTATCGACTCGATAGGCGCCCAAGCCAGCCACAGCCAAACCAGCCACAGCAATCGCCGCAAGTACAAAATGGCTATAGCGAGCAATAAGCTGTGGTTCACCCAAATTTAAATTTAAACCAGTCGGATGCGCTGTATACATAGCTAGCCATTTTTGTGGTGTTAACATTAATGTAGTATTATTGGTAAACAAAAAAGCAATAGTTAAAAAACCCAAAAAGCCAATAAATAGTAATATGATAGCTTTAGTATCCGCAGAAGCCTTTTCATGCGTCTGCACATTAAGATAGCGGTATATTACGATATAGGTAATATAATATGAAATCAACAATAGGAACAATATCGAAATCCAAGGAACCGCAATTAATACTGAAGCCGTATAGAACATTGGCCCATACAGCAATTGGATAAACAATAAAGGAACAATGCCTTGAGTTATGGCAAAAGATATAAAAATTGGCAATGAATAAGCTAATCTTCGTCCCAATTGATAAATATTTGAATCATGGTTATTGCGTCCAAAAAATAAAAATACCGGCGCTAGAAACGATCCACCTAGAGATACATTCATGGGGACAACATGCAAGAAAAATCCCAACACCAATAATAGCTCTAACAACCAAACTGGAGCTGGCATAGGAAGATTTTGATAATTAGGAATTATGCTGTGTATATCCATTATAATTAAATCCCTTGAAAAAGCTTAATTAACATAATTATAATAGTAATTAATTATATGGGTATATAATTAATTACTATTATTAAGCAACTAAACACTACCTACTTAATTCATAATCAATTTCATTAAATCAATAGAAAACCTAAAACAAATCCTTCCAAAGGATGATTTATACCAATGACATCATTAACTTGCCCATTCGTTTGCAATCAACTTAAGCTCAACTCATATTTACCAATTCAACACAACCCAGATTAGTTCAGCCTATTTATTAATCGCTAAACTGAAACACCCTCGTCAGCATATCCATCACGGCCCCAAAAACTATACCAAAATTAAATTATCAAAATATCCCGAAATTTAATGTAAAATCCGGCAAAATAGATTATTATTTGGTCGTAAAATTCAGATTATGGTATATTGTCAAGTTTGTCCTTAACCAAGCCACCAATTATAAATAAGACCGATAGCTTAATTCAAGCCTGTACTAAAGTAATCAAGCAAAGATCTGCATCATATCATATCCCTGGTCACAAAGGCCATAAACAATTTAACCACTTCCTGGCTAACGGTCAAAGCTACGATCTTACTGAGTTAGTGGGCTTAGATGATTTATACCATCCCCAATCTACAATAAAAAAAATCGAAACTGCTGTAAGTTCAAAATTCGGCTCGCTTGAAAGCATTATATCAACAAATGGAGCTTCTTCACTTATTATTGCCAGCCTAATTGAATTAGCTAAATTTGGTACTAAGGTTATAGTTCCAGTAAATAGCCATATAAGCGTAATTAATGCCTTGGTTCTAACTGGACTTGAACCTATCTGGCTCGAACCTGACTATGATGAAAACTGGAATTTATACACCACGATAAATATTACTAACCTTCAAAACACTTTAATTAATAACCGAAATCAACAAATTGCTGGTTTGATTATCACATCACCAACTTACGCTGGAGACATTAGCAATATTGCTCAAATTGCCCAAATCTGTCACGAAGCAAATATTTACCTAATTGTTGATGAATCTCATGGCAGTCATTTATTGTTTAATGGTTATAGTGAGTTATCCAGCCTTAAAACTACCGCCCACATTGTTATCCACTCGTTACACAAAACCTTATCAGCACTAACTCAGGCAGCCTGTCTCCATATTAATCAAAAACTACCTTTTAATGCGATCGATCTGAAAAACAATTTAAAACTTATTTCAACATCCAGTCCTAGTTATTTAATAATGTTATCTATTGAAGAAAGTTTAAAAAAATTAAATCTGGAAAATTTTATATCGGTCAATAATATTCAAACTGAAATCAACCAGAATTTAGCATCAATTAAGAACATTCATCATTATAAACCTAATCACCAAATAGACTCATGGCATATTTTAATTAAATCCAACAATATTACCAGTGATAAACTAGCATCGTTTTTAATAAATCATGGCATTTATCCAGAAGGTTTAATCGGTAATGGAGTTTTATTAATGCTTGGTCTTGGTTCACAAAATAATGATAGTAAATATTTATGCAACGCCTTAACTGCCTTCAAAGGATCCAAACCCCAATCAAATTCAGTCAATCCCAAATTTAATAAACCGCTAGCCTTGTTTAACCAGGTAATGTCTCCAAGACAAGCCTATTTTGCTAAAACCAAAACAATCAAAGTTGCAGATTGTCTTAATAAAATTAGCGCCCAAAATATATCTATTTGCCCTCCTGGCATACCCCTAATCGTACCAGGCGCCATAATTACTCAAGAAATCAAAAATAATATCAAGGATTTATCAATCAAAATTGTTAATGTATAATAAATTTACAACCTCAGGAGCAAACAAATGGAAATAATACCACCACCCGATGATTTAAATTCATTTTTATTAATCTTGCCAGAACCAATAAAAAAAGCCCTCGAAAAAAATATCAATGGTCTGTATGAGGTAGTTTTAGACCTTGGACGCAAACCCGAAGCTAGATACTTAGATAAACATACCCTGTTTTTAGCTGATAAGAATATAACATTTAGCGATCTTGATTATGCCGTTAGTAAAATTGGTGATTTTTCGGCTGATAATCGGGCAGGGATTGAAAGTACTTTACATCGCATCTCGGCTATCCGCAATCGCAGTGGTAAAGTTATTGGTTTAACCTGTAGAGTTGGTCGGGCAGTTACTGGAACTATCGAAATCATGTCTGATTTAATTTCTTCGGGCAAATCAATCTTATTTTTAGGGCCTCCGGGAGTTGGTAAAACTACTAAACTTAGAGAAATTACTCGTGTATTAGCTGATGAAATTGGCAAACGGGTTATTGTGATTGACACATCTAATGAAATTGCTGGCGATGGGGATGTTCCGCATCCTGCTATCGGCAGAGCCCGAAGAATGCAAGTATCGTGTCCAGCGCTCCAACATCATGTTATGATTGAGGCTGTTGAAAATCATACGCCCGAAGTGATTGTCATTGATGAAATTGGCACGATGGAAGAAGCTAGTGCAGCTCGCACTATAGCTGAACGGGGGGTGATGCTAATTGGGACAGCTCATGGTAATGCTTTAGAAAATTTAATTAAAAACCCGACCCTGGTTGATTTAGTTGGGGGAATTCAAGCCGTAACTTTAGGTGATGATGAAGCCAGACGACGTGGCACGCAAAAAACGGTGTTAGAACGCTCTAATAAACCAACTTTTGAAATCTGTGTAGAAATTATTGACCGGCTAACTATAGCTGTTCACCCCAACGTTGGTGAAGCTGTTGATCAATTACTTAGAGGTTGGAAAATTCATCCTGAAGTCCGCAGGCGCGATGATAGTACCGGCAAGGTTAGTGTCGTTCAGCCAAAAGTTAACACCATTGTCCCTAATTCACTGGAATTAATTCAAGGTGCTTTAGATAATCCAGCTATTACACTTAATCCGGGTGATGCCGAATTAAAAATCTATCCATATGCCGTAAGTAAAGGCTTGCTAGAAAGAGTAATTAAGTCTTTAGGTTTGCCAGCTATCGTCGTTAAAACTATTGATGAAGCAGATGCAATCTTGGCCTTAAAAAGTTATGCGCGTTCTGGAGCTAAAATCTTTTCTTTAGCTGAAGCTAATGAAATTCCCATTTATATAGTAAAAAGCAACAGTTTACCGCAAATTCAAAAAGTTTTACGCATGGCTTTAAAACTTGATGATGATTCAATAAATTCCATAGATTTAGAAGGCGATATTGACGAAACTGAAATTGCTCTTGAAGAAACCCGTCAAATGATTAATAAAGTTATGGATAAACAAGAGCCAATGGAATTAACCCCGCGTAGAGCTTATATTCGCAGACTGCAACACCAATTAGTTGAACAGCATAAATTAAGTTCGCGCAGCATTGGCGATGAACCCATGCGTCGCTTGAAAATATTGCCTGGTGGCAATAGCAATTTAGGCTTTATTTAAACAATTATTTGCTACATAATTTCACTAATTAGCAAAATTAAGTTGGGGTTAAAAGCAACAAGTTCAAAGCAATTTCAATTATATCAGCAATAAAATAGCCAGAAATTTTTAAAAATTCTGGCTATTTTTGTTTTAAACTTACCGCACAACTAACTAAAACGGCATAAAAGTTGCTTCAGCTAAAGATTTAGTTATACTAGCAATTCTTAATTCTACTTGTTTTACTTGAGCCTGATTATCTTTGTATAAAACCTCTAAGGCTTGAGGGACCTTTTCTGGTGGCAATTCAAGCGCCTGTTTAAATTTTTTCATAAATTCTTCACTTTGTAGTTTCAAGCCAGCTTCTGGTCCGTTAGGATGAGCAGTAATTGCATCAATACCGTTTTTGTCTGGTGACACAGGTTCATCTCCTTTGCCGTCTTTATACAAAATTTCTGGACCGGCAATTGATTTAAGACCATCTCCTTTGCCGTCTTTATGCAAAATTTCTGGGCCGGCAAATGATTTAAGACCATCTCCTTTGCCGTCTTTATGCAAAATTTCTGGGCCGGCAATTGAATTAAGACCATCTCCTTTGCCGTCTTTATGCAAAATTTCTGGGCCGGCAATTACTTTAAGATCATCACCTATGCCATCTTTATGATAAATTTCTACTCCAGAATTAGCGGACTTATCAGCACTTTTCCCTACTGCAGAACCATCACCTGAACTAGCATTCTTATTACCATCCATCAATTGTTTGGCCGCAATACCAAAACCATTTAATTTATTCTGTTTACCTTCACTACCATCTGATTTACTTTTTTCAATTTTGTTTGGAACTGGTTCTTCAAATTTACCCATAGTTTTTAATTCCTTTTGTTAAGCTGTATATATTATACTACCCAAAATTTAAACATGTTAGACATGTATTAAACTTACATTTAAAATTTAATCTAAAATTTAAGCTAAAACAATGTAAAATTTCTCATAATTTAATCTGTTTTTGCGTATTTTCACTAATGAAAATTTCCTTTTACTACCTTAACTTACTTTAAGCTAAGAATATCAGCAGTTTTTAAGGTTTTAATCCCTAGTGAAGTTAATTTTTTTTGAAAAGCTAGATTATCCATATTTACATTAATACCCTTACAGGCATCAAGTATTATATAGGTTGCAAAATTATACTTACTAGCGTCAATTGCCGTACTCAAAACACAAAAGTCTAAAGCCAGACCAACAATATATATAGACTGAATTTCTTCCACCAATAAATACGATAATAATTCAGGATTTTCAAAGCCACTCAAAGTATCTACATTATCATCTATACCTTTATGGAAAAGTTTAATATTATTACTAAGATATAGACTATTTGGCGGCTGATAACCATAACTGCCTTCAATACAATGCGGACCCCATTTAGCAAAACTTTTATGGGTAGGTTTATGACAATCACGAATATCGACAACTAGCTTAAAGAAAGGATTACAGCTTAAGACATTCACATTAGGAATAATTTCTTGAGCTCTAGCTATTGCAACACTACTGTTAGCAAGAAAATCATTTTGAATATCGACTCGAATTAAAGCCTTTTGAGATAAGATAGCCATATGAAATTCACCAGCAACAAACAAATTTTATTAAATTCTCTTAACCTTAATAATGTCTTTATTTAAACAAGGTATAGAAATTAGTTATTTTAATTATAATACAAGTAAGCACCAAGGTTAATTCTAATCTAAATCCCATGCAAAATGAAACACTTATAAGTATCTTAATTGTTGACGACCAAGAAGAGAACCTCTTAGCGCTAGAATCAGTTTTAACAGTACTCAATATCAACATCGTAAAAGCTAATTCTGGTAAAGAAGCTCTAAGAAAACTACTAAACCAGGATTTTGCCTTAATAATCATGGATGTACGCATGCCAGAAATTGATGGGATTGAAACGGCAAAATTAATTCGCCAACGCGAAAAAACCAAATTCATCCCCATCATTTTTTTAACCGCTAGCTATGCAGCTAATAATGATCTACTAACACAAGAAGCTTATAAATTGGGAGCCATCGACTATATTAACAAACCCTTTGTCCCGGAGATTTTAAAAGCCAAAACCCAGGTGTTTATTGAACTTTACCGACAGACTGAAAACAATCGCAAACAATCACAGTTAATCAGCGAATTCAAAGCCCGTGAATATGAAAACCGCATTAATGAAGCTAAACAACAGGCTGAAACAGAAACTAATAAAATCCGGCAGGAATTATTAAGACAAGAAATTGAAGCCAGTATTCTTGAAGAAAAAAATCGTAAAATAGCTGAAGCTAATAAACTTAAAAGCGAATTTCTGGCTAATATGAGTCATGAAATTCGCACTCCAATGAATGGTATTATTGGGCTTACCGATTTGTTACTTAATTCTAATCTAGATAAAGAACAAAGTGAATGTCTAAATTTAATCAAAGAATCAGCTGAAGCCTTACTAGATATTATAAATGATGTCTTAGACTTAGCTAAAATTGAATCGGGCAAACTTAACCTAAATGAAATCAATTTTAATTTAGTCAAATTAATTGAAAGCAGTATGGATATTCTTGCAAATAACGCCAGAGCCAAAAACATCAGTTTACTTAGCTCCATAACACCCAAAACCCCTCTAATACTTAAAGGAGACTTTGGTCGTTTACGCCAGGTTTTAATTAATTTAATTGGCAATGCCATTAAATTTACTAATGAAGGTGAAGTTATAATTAATGTGACTACCGTTAATGATAGCAATCCCGAAAAACCCATTTTACGCTTTTCAATAACTGATACAGGTATTGGTTTTGCCCAAGAGGATTTGCCAAAAATTTTCACCCCCTTTACCCAATTTAATCACCAAAATGAATCTGGGCACAGTGGTAGTGGACTTGGTTTATCAATTTGCAAAAGAATAATTGAACTAATGGGTGGCAAAATTGGTATCGAAAATAATGAAATTCGTGGTTCTACTTTCTGGTTTGAAATTATGCTAAAATCAGCCAATTTAGAACCACTTAATGAACAGGCGAGAATTGAACAACTTCATCAAAGTAGTATTTTAGGGAAAAAAATATTACTTATTTCCCATAATAAAAACTTAAATAAAGTGATAAACAATAATCTTTCTTATTGGGGATTTACCAATTTTACAGTTAACGATATAAATGAAGCCATTCAATTTCTTGCCAATCCTGTTAACTTAAACATCGATTTAATTGTGCTAAACAATACTTTTACGACTCAAAATCCTCAAACAGAAATTCACCAAAAAATTGACTTTCTTAATCAAAAAGCTAAACTCATAATTTTAACTAATACCAAATTAGAAGGTGTCCACAATGACGATAAAAAAATTATCCTTCAGAAACCAATCCGTCAGTCTAAACTTTACGATAATATCCTAAATTTACTTACTCCCAATTCAGCCCTTCAAAGACTACCTCAAACAACTTTATCTAAAGACAAAATCACTCATAGTGGAAAAATATTACTAGCTGAAGATAATTTAGTAAATCAAAAAGTTGCCTTACTCCAATTAGAAAAATTAGGCTACCAAGTTGATGTTGCCTTTAATGGTCAAGAAGTCTTAGCCGCAATCAATAACAAGCATTACGATTTAATCTTAATGGACTGTCAAATGCCTGAAACAGACGGATTTGAGGCCACAAGACTAATTCGAAATTTAAATAACCCTAACCTTAAAAATATTAAAATTATTGGTTTAACAGCTCAAGCGATGGATGGCGATCGGCAGCGTTGCCTTTTGGCCGGAATGGATGATTATCTAAGCAAACCAGCAACAATGGAAAAACTTAAAGAAACTATTGAAAAATGGATCGAACCGCTAGGCAATGCCCAAGGTCAAAATTAAATTTTGCCTTTTAGGTAATGCTAGGAATTTTATTATACAACCAGACACGTAAAAGTGATAACAATAATTCAATATCTACGGGCTTAGCTATATAATCACTAGCACCAGCATCAAGGCATTTTTCCTTATCCCCTTTCATGGCTTTGGCCGTTAAAGCAATTATAGGCAAATCATGGAACTTTTCCAATTCACGAATTTTTTTAATGGTTTTATAACCATCCAATTCTGGCATCATAATATCCATTAGGACAATGTCGATATTGTCCTGATTTTTTAATATTTCAATACCATTATAACCATTTTCGGCACTTAAAATATTCATGTGGTATTTTTCTAAAATAGCTGTGATAGCATAAATATTGCGAATATCATCATCAACAATGAGAACCGTTTTATTGCTTAAAATAGGATCGGCTTTCTTGGATTCTTCAAGCATTTGTCGATTTACATTAGGTAAACTTGCTTCAGCCTTATGCAAAAATAAAGCCGTTAAATCTAACAGGTACTCTTTAGACTTGGCTAGTTTTAAAATTATTTTATCACTATATTTAGCAGCTAAATCTTCTAATTCATTCTCATTGAAGGTATTAGCCACAAGATCAAAGCCAGCAATAATAATTATTAACTTGTCAATTTTTTCACAGTTATATAAAGCTTCAAGTAATGTTATTAATTCATTAACTTCAAATTGCCTGGCTAAAATTAATATATTAATAGATTTAGCTATAGCAACATTTAATATTTCATCAGGGTTTTCGACAAAAAACATTTCACTGCCCAAACATTCTAAAAGTTCTTTGTAAGCTTTATTATACTCATTATTGGTATACAGTAAAATACTGGTACTATTCTGTTCAATAGTTTGTTTTAATTTTAAGATAACCCCCTTAATTTGATCTGGCGAAGCGGGTTTTTGCATTAGCCCTAAAGCACCATAGGATAAAACTCGGCGTTTTTTGGCTTGCGAAGAAATTATATAAATTGGCAAATGCCGACTAATAAATTTATGCTTTAACTGATCAAATAACGCCCAACCATCAGCAAGACTAATATCGGTATCAAGAATTATTCCCTTTATAGCAAATTTGTCCAATAATTTAAATACATTATCAGTCGGATTTACCACAATGCCTTTAAGGCCTATCTCGTGAAGCATCGTTAAAAACAAGTTAGCATAACTTAAATCGTCTTCAACCAAAAGAATAAGCTGATCATTTTCCAATAAATTCAAGCGATCGTCTTTAATTAAATCACTTTTCAGTAAAGTCTGGGCAGGCATCTCTAAATTTAATTTTGGAGTAATTGTTGGTTCTGGCAATTTACCTAACAAGGTCAAACTGTCACTGACACTATGCCCAGTAAATACTCTAGGCAAATATAAGGTAAACACTGACCCTTCCTGAATTTTACTATACAAATGGATTTCACCGCCTAAAATCCTGGCGATTTCACGGCTTATGGGTAGCCCCAAACCAGTGCCACCATATTTACGATTCGTACTACCATCAGCTTGCTGAAAAGCTTCAAAAATCAGCCCATGTTTATCATTAGGTATACCAATGCCCGTATCAATTACCCTAAATGCCAGAATATGGTCCTGATTCAGTAATGTCGGTGACTGTAAATTTAAATTCTTACTGCTAATTTGTTCTAACTGTAGAGTCACACTGCCTCGTTCGGTAAATTTAAAGGCATTAGAAAGTAGATTTTTAATTATCTGCATTAACCTTTTACTATCCGTAAAAATTGTTTTGGGTAAAATATTTTTCACCCCAACAATAAATGACAGTTTTTTATCATTGGCAATTTCACTAAAATTACGTTCAGCATACTGCAACAAATCTTCTAAATTAACTTCACTAATTTCTAAAGACATAGTTCCTGATTCAATTTTCGAAAGATCTAGAATATCATTGATTAAAGCCAATAACTCGGAGCCAGCATTATATATTGTTCGTGCAAAATCAATTTGTTTTGCCGATAAATTACCTTCCATATTATCAGCTAGCATTTGCGATAATATTAACAGTGAATTAAGTGGCGTTCTTAATTCATGAGACATATTAGCTAAAAATTCTGATTTATACTTAGAAGCTAAAGATAACTGCTCAGCTTTTTCAAGCATCGATAAACGAGCCTGTTCAATTTCACGATTTTTGGTCTCCACTTCACTATTTTGAACACCTAGTAGTCTGGCTTTTTCTTCTAAATCTTCATTAGTCGTCCTAAGTTCTTCTTGTTGCTGATAAAGTCTTTCTTCACTAGCTTGTAAATTTAAAGCCTGTTGTTCAAGCCGTTTATTTGTTTCCGTTAATTCTTGCTGTTGTTGCTGTAATTCACGAGCTAATGACTGTGACTGAATTAACAAATTTTCCGTACGCATATTAGCTTCAATAGTATTAATAACGATACCAATACCTTCAGTTAACTGATCTAAAAAAGTTAAGTGGATATCACTAAATATGTTAAACGAAGCCAATTCAATAATGGCTCTTATTTCACCTTCAAACAATACTGGTAATACTACTAAATTTACTGGCCGCGCTTCACCCAAACCAGAACTGATTTTAATATAGTCATCAGGAATTTCTAGCAATAGTATTCGCTGCTTTTCTACTGCACACTGACCAATAATTCCTTCACGAAGTCCATAGCGGTCCGATAAATGACGTCTGCGCTGATATGCATAACTACCTAGCAGTCTTAACTCAGGCTCGGCTAAATCATTTTCTTCTTTAATATAAAATACACCTAATTGAGCTTCAACCAAAGGCGCTAGTTCAGCCAAAACCAGATTTGCTACCGTTAAAAGATCGCGTTGGCCTTGAAGCATTTTGGTAAATTTAGCCAGGTTAGTTTTTAACCAGTCCTGTTCAGTATTTTTCTGTGTAGTATCTTTTAGGTTGCGAATCATTTCATTAATATTATCTTTTAATAATGCCACTTCACCACTTGCCTTAACTGAAATCGACCGTGTCAAATCACCTTTTGTAACTGCCGTAGACACTTCAGAAATTGCTCTAACTTGAGTAGTTAAATTAGCCGCTAGCTGATTAACGTTATCGGTCAAATCCTTCCAGGTACCACTTGCTCCAGGGACTCTGGCCTGTCCACCCAAAACTCCTTCAACTCCTACTTCACGAGCCACTGTCGTAACTTGCTCCGCAAAAGTAGCCAAGGTATCAATCATTTCATTAATAGTATCAGCTAATTCAGCAATTTCACCGCGAGCAGTTAAAACCAATTTACGCTTTAAATTACCACTGGCTACAGCTGATACAACGACAGCAATACCACGCACCTGTTCAGTTAAATTGCTAGCCATAACATTTACTGAATCAGTAAGATCCTTCCACGTTCCCGATACCCCTTTTACATAAGCCTGGCCACCTAATTTACCTTCTGTACCAACTTCACGGGCGACACGAGTTACTTCACTAGCAAATGAACTTAATTGGTCCACCATCGTATTTATCGTGTTTTTTAATTCTAATATTTCCCCTTTAACATCAAC
The DNA here is from genome assembly GCA_021815785.1 of bacterium. Classification (GTDB taxonomy): domain Bacteria; phylum Cyanobacteriota; class Vampirovibrionia; order Obscuribacterales; family JAKAZS01; genus JAKAZS01. The sequence goes on along the minus strand of JAKAZS010000053.1, from coordinate 5,055 downwards.
CGTAATTTGTTTAGACAAATCACCATTAGCTACAGCTGTTGTCACATCGGCAATATTACGCACCTGGTTAGTTAAATTGCTAGCCATCGAATTTACCGAATCGGTAAGATCTTTCCAAGTTCCCGATACCCCTTTTACATAAGCCTGGCCACCCAACTTACCTTCAGTACCTACTTCACGGGCAACACGAGTAACTTCACTGGAAAATGAACCTAACTGATCCACCATCGTATTTATGGTGTTTTTTAATTCTAAAATTTCTCCTTTAACATCAACCGTGATTTTTTTGGAAAGATCACCACTAGCTACAGCTGTTGTCACATCAGCAATATTACGCACCTGGTTGGTTAGATTACTGGCCATCGAATTTACCGAGTCGGTAAGGTCTTTCCACGTTCCTGACACTCCTTTCACATCGGCCTGTCCACCTAATTTCCCCTCGGTGCCTACTTCCCTCGCCACACGGGTTACTTCACTGGCAAACGAACTTAACTGGTCCACCATCGTATTAATAGTGTTCTTTAATTCTAATATTTCCCCTTTTACATCAACCGTGATTTTTTTAGAAAGGTCGCCTGTAGCTACAGCGGTTGTCACATCAGCTAAACCACGAACCTGCTCAGTTAAATTACTGGCCATAGAGTTTACCGAATCGGTAAGGTCTTTCCAGGTTCCCGATATACCTTTAACATAGGCCTGTCCACCTAATTTCCCTTCCGTACCGACTTCTCGAGCCACACGTGTTACTTCACTAGCGAACGAACTTAATTGATCCACCATCGTATTAATCGTGTTTTTTAATTCTAATATTTCTCCTTTAACGTCAACACTAATTTTTTTAGAAAGATCACCTGTCGCTACAGCAGTAGTAACATCAGCTATACCACGAACCTGTTCGGTTAAATTACTCGCCATCGAATTTACCGAGTCCGTAAGGTCCTTCCACGTTCCCGATACCCCTTTAACATAGGCCTGTCCACCTAGTTTGCCTTCTGTGCCAACTTCGCGAGCCACACGGGTCACTTCACTGGCAAATGAACTTAATTGATCCACCATCGTATTAATCGTGTTTTTTAATTCTAATATTTCCCCTTTAACATCAACTGTAATAGTTTTAGAAAGATCACCTGTAGCTACAGCCGTGGTAACACTAGCAATATTCCGCACCTGACTGGTAAGATTACTAGCCATCGAATTTACCGAATCGGTAAGATCTTTCCAAGTTCCGGATATTCCTTTAACATAAGCCTGTCCGCCAAGTTTGCCTTCTGTGCCAACTTCTCGAGCCACACGGGTCACTTCACTAGAGAAGGAACTTAATTGATCCACCATGGTATTAATCGTATTTTTTAACTCTAAAATTTCGCCGCGCACATCGACGGTGATTTTTTTGGAAAGATCACCTGTAGCCACAGCAGTTGTAACATCTGCAATATTACGTACCTGATTGGTTAAATTGCTGGCCATCGAATTTACCGAGTCCGTAAGGTCCTTCCAGGTTCCGGACACCCCTTTTACATAGGCCTGACCGCCTAATTTTCCATCTGTACCAACTTCCCGAGCCACACGAGTGACTTCACTAGCAAAAGAACCCAATTGATCGACCATAGTATTTATGGTTTTAGCTAATTTTAAAAATTCACCTTTTAATTGAAAGCCTTCAATTTCTAAAGGCATAGTTTGCGACAAATCACCTTTAGCTACAGCACCGATAACCCTGGCTACTTCAGTAGTTGGTCGCACTAAATCGCCAACCATTGAATTTACATAATTAACACAATTAGCCCAAGATCCAGGCGCATTGGTCAAAGTTGCTCGTTGGGTAATTTTACCTTCCTTACCCACTTGATGATTTAAACGCTCCAATTCATGTTCTAAATCACTACTTAATTCACAAGCCTGATTAAACGCTATAGCAATTTCACCAGCAATGCCAATTTGATCTAGTGGTAGCCTTTGGGTAAAATCACCTTTAGCATAGGCTCGCAAAGCTTTAAGTAATTGCTTGGCATCCAAATCAGCCGTAATGTCAATTTTAGGACTAACGGCTTTTTTACTAATAACAGCTTTACTAGTTTTTACTATTTGTGAATTTGGCATAATTTATCCTCAATAAGATTTATTTATATTTTAAATAACTATATAAATTTAGTTTGCCTAAACGTAATTAACTGTATTATTTCATAATCAATAACTGGGGGAATTCAATACATCCTTATTTAATTTTAACTTGTTTAAAAAGTAAAAAATAAAAATTTAATGTTACAAAACCTTCTTTTCTTTACGACTAATTTTTTTTACTAACATATTAGAATTATCGATTATAATTCTAACTTTACCAGAATTAGACAAAACAGTTGTTTTAGCATAACCAGAAGGGTTACGGATAAATTTTAAACTAATTACATTTTTCCCTAATTGTAAATTATCCAATTCAACCGAATCAAGAAAAGTTGGCAACATTGGATTATTAATTTTCAAACAATGATTATTAGCATCAGGATTTAAACCCAAACATGAAGTTAACATTAAAAATAACGATCCTGAAGCCCAAGCTTGTGGCGAACAAGAAACAGGGTATTTAACCGGAGCATCATTTAACTTATAATCAAAACCACAAAATAATTCTGGTAGTCGCAATTTAGGTTCAGCTAAACAGGCATTATACATTCCGGTAAAAATTTTAATTGCAGTTATTTTATCATTATAATTACAAAGCCCATTAACAATCAAAGCATTATCATGAGGCCAAACCGATCCGTCATGATAACTCATCGGATTATAGTTTTTCTCACTTTTAGCAAGCGTCCTAACACCCCAACCATTAAACAAATCAATATCTTGTAATTTATTTATTACCGCTTTAGCTAGTTTTGGATTTAAAATATTCGTCATTAATAACTGACCTGGATTGGAAGCAATCACCTCACACTGATTACCTTTGCCGTCTAAGGCCAAAGCAACATAATTATTATCTTTAAAAGCAAAATCAACATTAAAATGTTTTTTCAAATTACTGGCTAAAGCCAGTAATTTTTTGTTTAAATTATATTTATGCATTATCAAAGCCAGTTTAGCTTGACCCACATAGGCTTCGTACAAATAACCCTGAACTTCGGCCAAAGAAATTGGTGGCACAGCCAGCCTGCCATTTTTGTACATTACTGAATCGAAAGAGTCTTTCCAACCCTGATTAGATAAATGTGCATTTTTCGTGCGACCATAACTAAGATATGGACCAATCGTGTTTTGACTAACTTCCCATTCTAAATATTTTAAGGCCAATTCGATATTTGGGTATATTTCATTGATTAAAGCCAAATCATTAGTGCTATTAAAGTATCGAGAAATAAGCATGAGATATAAAGGTGTAGCATCAATACTTCCATAATAAGGTCCAAACGGCACTTCACCTAATCTAGTCATTTCGCCTAATCTTAATTCATGCATAATTTTGCCAGGACATTCCTGGGTCTTTTCATTAAATTTAATACCTTGATAATGCGATAATAAGAGAATGACTTTCTTGGCCAATTCATGATTTAAGACTAAAGTTTCTATGGCCGTAATTGCTTCATCCCGTCCAAAACAAGCATTAAACCATGGAATTCCAGCAGCAATGCCTAAACCTTTTGGTGTAGGTTCTTGAAGAATAAACATGTCTTTAATATTACGATCAATAATCCGATTAAAATTTTCATTACCGGTTGAAATCTTAGTCCAGTTTTTAAGCCAAATTTGGTAATTATGATGAGCCAGTTTTAAGGTATCAGCAAAAGTTAACGCCGCTAAATTTAACTGGGCTTGCTTGCTAACAGCTGAAGGAATCACGGTAACTTCTATTTCTTTGCGCTCATGGGGTTTTAAACTTATTTTAAAAACTGCTTTGTGCTTTTCAATAACATCAGGCAATATATTATTGAAAATAATTTGCGTATTAAGTATTTTTTTATCTAGTGATTCATACGCTAAAGTCACTTTATGATTATTTTCACTAATTATTGGCAAAAATACCTGTCCGCGCTTCATCCTGACACTACCTCTAACCTCAAACATATCAGCAAAATCAGATCCAAAATACAATTCAACTTTGGTATCAATATTGTCAGAATGCAAATTAGTAATCGTAAGCTTTTCCTTCAATCCATTAAAGATAATGACTTGCCTTTCTAAAAGTACGGCTTGTTGGGGTAATTTATCTGTTTTTGAGTTCGAAGCTGTAAATTCAGCATAGTAACCATACGCTGTATCATCTTTTAAGTTCACAATTGGCTGACTTTCAAAAAACCAGTCCCAAGCATCTAAATATCGGGTATCGTTAGCATAAAGGCCATAACCATTATTATTACGGCTAGGAATTCTGCCCGTAGTATCCATAACCAAAAAGACATTGTTATTTTTTAAAGTAAGCCTAGTATCATTTGGATTAACTGCGGCTAAAGGGATATTTAATTCGGGATTTTGGTTATCCGGAATTAATTTACTAGCATCAATCGATGTATTCGTATCTACTTTAGCCAAAACACAATTAGCTTGGCTAATTATCAAACCAATTATTAATACTATTAGTTTAATCAAGTTACTCTTTAGCATGATCAAAATCACTTTTATGAGTTAGATTTAAAGATAAGTTATTGTTATTTACTAATTTTAAAGCAATAATTAAAATTTTTGAAAAAACTTAATTAAATTTTGACTTTGTCATCATAAATCAACGTTATTAGTAAAACACATCACTAACGGACTTTTTAATAATTAAACGTTATTAAAAGTAAATATTAGATGTAATCTATAAAAAATCCGAATTCTGATATAAACGAAGGTTATGAACCTTACCGATACGTAGCTGAAATAATTATTCCAATTCAGGTAGCAGCTAAAGATGGTAAGCTTATATTTAGTAATGGTTCTGATAATGATTCCTGTAATGAAATAGTATCTATTAAAGCACCATATGATAAAATCACTAAGGAAGAGTGGGTCAAGTATAAAGAGCTTTTACCCAAAATAATAAATTCAATCCAATGGCAAATTTAAGAATTGTTATTGCTAAAT
>JAKAZS010000130.1 GCA_021815785.1 bacterium | reverse complement strand
AAGTATCGGTCTAAAAAAAACAATTGTGGTTATCTAAACAAGTTAATCAATTTCAGACATTAACCCGGTTTTGACTATTGAAGCCTAAAGCCATTATATTTTAGCAAAGCACAATAGCCCAGTCTATTAATTATTAAATAAGGCTTCAACATATTCGCTGGCTGAAAACTCTCTTAAGTCATCAATTCCTTCGCCCAGTCCAATTAAAACTACAGGTATTTCAAGCTGTTTAGCTATATTCAAGACGACGCCACCTTTGGCCGTGCCGTCCAATTTAGTTAAAATGACACCATTGAGCGGACAGACTTGCGTAAATACAGCTGCTTGTTGTAAACCATTTTGACCACAAGATGCATCTAGGGTTAATAATATATTTAAATTAGAATCTTTACCATGTTTGTCGATTACTGATTTAAGCTTTTTCAGTTCTTCCATTAAATTGGCTTTATTATGCAATCGGCCAGCAGTATCAATAATTAAAACCTCATAATTTTCTTTTAAGGCTTTATCTAAGGCCTGAAATACTACTGTTGATGAATTAGCACCATCATCCAGACGGACAAGGTCTACTTTAGCTCGATTTGCCCAGATATTAAGTTGAGATTCGGCTGCTGCTCTAAAAGTATCACCAGCTGCAATTATAACTTTTTTGCCCAGGTTTTTATATTTATAGGCTAATTTACCAATACTGGTTGTTTTACCAGTTCCATTAACACCAACAATTAAAATAATATTTAATTTAGTATCACTAAGGTCTAAAGTGTTTTTAAAAGGGGTTTCAAGAAGATTCGTAAATTTAGTTTCTAAATAACTTTGAACGTCATAAGGATTTTTTTCCTGACTAATTTTAGTCAAATCCTGAATTACTGAATTAATAATATCAAGTCCTAAATCTGCCTTAATAAGTGATTCTTCTAGATCCTCTAAATATTCACTATCAATAAAAATTTCCTTAGGTATTTTTTGAGCATGTTCATGATTTTCATTAGTAAGTTGTTGGTGCGCTACTGAATCAATAACCAGTTCACGCGTTTTGGTAAGCGCACTCTTTAATTTAGATATTGTATTATCTTTAATTTTAGCAATTGAATTTAGCCAATTTTTTCCTTGTATCATTTATTTCCATATCCAACAAAAATTGTTTTATTTTTAAACCAAATTAGGTTATTTCCTGTAAAACCATTTCTTCAGAACTGGTTTCAAGTTTAGAAAATCTAAATTTATAGGCATCTTGTTCAAGATTAGCTAAAATACCATTGATAAATTTAGTCGATTTATTATCACCAAACTCATTGCTTAAAATACAGGCTTCACTAATTGCCACATTAATAGGTGTATCAAGAAAATAAAAAGCTTCAAGACAGGCTAATCGGATAATATTTTTATCAACACTAATCATACGATTAATTTTCCAGCGCTTAGAATAATTATCAATAAATTTATCAATCTGATCATAGTATTTTACATAATCAGTTATAAGTCTGTGAAAATAATCTTTAGCTTCAAGAACCATTTTGGTACTTATATTTACTTCATTAACTTTATGACATGATTTACAGACATATTCATTGGTTTTTTCATTCGCCAGTAAAAGCAATTCAGGCACATCTAAGCTATCATCAATTAATTCAATTGCTGAACCTAAAAGATCTAAATAACCTTTCAATTCATCGGTTTTAACTACAACCGGAGCAATCTCAACAACATGCAATTCATTGTCTTTATGGTTTAATTCTAATTCATTTAAACTGTTATAACCTCTTTCAATAAAGGCTTCAACATCTTTTAATGAATTTTTGGCATTAATCATTAACATTTTTAAAGATCCGGCCACTAAATCATTTATATTTGGTTCTTGTGATAATTTTAAATTGCGGTCTAATGATGGAATCATCATTAATACAAGTTTGCGAGCTAAGTGTCGGGATATCATATATTTTCCTTGTTAGTTAAGTTGATTAATTGTCAAAGTTCAGTAAAGCAATACGCTTATCCTTATTATAATATCACGGTTTAAAATTTTCTTGACAAGTTAAGATAAATATTAATAAGAATTTATTTTAATCGGTAACTATATGCAGTCTCTACAGCTAAAATCATTTTAATCTTTTTAATATCCAGAAAAGTAATAAAATGATTTAAATTAAATCTCTTAATCAACTAATCAAGTTAGGATTTAATTGCAGACAATTTATTAATTATGGTTTTAATTAACTTCTTTAATCTGCTATTTAATAATTATTAAGTTAAGGAGCAAAATTATTTTAAGGATAACGGCCGGATATTTAAAAGGACGTCTGGTTAAATTCCAACCAGGCGATAGTAAAGCTAGGCCAACCTCAAGCCTAATTCGACAGGCCATTTTTAATACTTTAGGCTCTAAAACCCTTAATACCAATTTCCTTGATTTATATAGCGGCAGTGGCATAATTGGTTTTGAGGCATTAAGCCGCGGAGCCAATAGCGTAACTTTTGTTGAACAAAATCGCCAGCTTTGTGCTTACTTAACTGATAATATTAATATTTTTGAAGCAGCCGAAAACACCTTCTTAATTAACAATACTGTAGAAGTTTTTTTTAATAAAATCATCAAAAATGCCAAATTTGATATTATTTATGCCGATCCACCGTATAAGAGTAAATTACAGGGTTTAACCTTAAATTTAATTGCTAATCATGATGTATTAACTGATAACGGAATGGTAATAATTGAATCAAGTCTAGAAAACTCACTAAATGCCAATAAAGGTGCCCTCGAAAAAAAATATCCAAATTTAATTTTTGTTAAAACTAAAAAATATGGTCAAACGGAATTAACTATTTATGCCAAGGATCCTAGTTAAACTGTTCTTAAATTTTCTTAGCCAATTTAAAAAACTGAAATTTGACAACAACTCTAAATTGCAAACTGTTGAAAAACTTGCTTGGCTAATTTAGATAATAGCTCAAACCAAGTCAAATAAACTAGTTCATTACTTTCAAAAATAACTAAATAAATATTCTGAACGAAATTTTAATTTAAATCAAAACCTAATTCACTTATAGCGTCTTTGAAGCCTACTCTAGAACGCTGGCAGTAATGCAATACAATTATGGCCTGTTCAATTTTCAATGCATTTTTCTTTAAATATTCACTGGCGGTAATAGCAATCTGTAACAGTAATGAATCAATAAATTTATCTTGAATTAAGATAGAACTTAATTTTCCACCATTATTAGCATATTTAAGTTTTGCTTTTTCTAAATCATCCTTATTTAATAATCCAGCATTAGTCAGTAATTGAACCGCATCACTGACAATTTCCGGGTCAGTTTCATTCTGTTTTTTAGCTTCTTGGTTTAAGGCAATTAATTTTTTATGTTCCAGAGTAATAGTTTTTAAAGCATCGTCAATATTAATCGATCCAGTTCGAACTACTTCCTGCAAGGCTAAAGCTGATTTTAAAATACTAGCCGGTAAAATTCTAGCATCGACTAACAATTGTCCTAAAGGTGGCCCCTGAATTTTAGTATCACCACCACTTAAAATTTTTGGACTTAAATCTTCAGGAATATGATTATCAACATTTCCACCTCTTTCATGCGTACGCCTTAAAGCAATGGCTGCTTGAGCTTTAGTTAAGGTTTTAGCTTTAATCATATCTTGTAATTGAAGAGCAGCATCAATAGTTGGTTCAGGTACTAATTTAGCCTCAACTAAAAATGTCCCTAATAACAAATTTGGTCGTTTTTTAATTAAATTCTTATCAATAATTGAAGTATTATTATAAGCCGAATTATCGACGTTACTATCCAAATGTTTTAAATCCGATTGAATTAGATTTAAAGATTTAGCTGGGCTTAAACTGCCTAATGAATTATTGGCAGAATTTAAAATATTATCTTCAATGACTGGAAAATTAGGATTAAATGTGTTTTGCGGATACCCTTGGTTCGTATAAGGCTGGTTAGGGTTTGGTTGTGGATAGCCTTGTTGAGGTGGATACGCCTGATTTTGGGGATATCCTTGTTGGTTCGGATAAGGCTGGTTAGGGTTGGGTTGCGGGTATCCTTGTTGATTGGAATAAGGCTGGTTAGGATTGGGCTGCGGGTATCCTTGTTGATTGGAATAAGGCTGGTTAGGATTGGGCTGCGGATAACCCTGTTGATTAGAATAAGGCTGGTTAGGATTGGGCTGCGGATAACCCTGTTGATTGGAATAAGGCTGGTTAGGATTGGGCTGCGGGTATCCTTGTTGATTGGGATAAGACTGGTTAGGATTGGGCTGCGGGTATCCTTGTTGATTGGGATAAGGCTGGTTAGGGTTAGCTTGCGGATAACCCTGTTGGTTCGGATAAGGCTGGTTAGGGTTGGGCTGCGGATAACCCTGTTGGTTCGAATAATTCTGATTAGCTGGCGGATAACCTTGTTGAGACGGATAATTTGAATTAACTTGCGGATATCCTGGTTGATTCGGATAATTTGGATTGGCTTGAATATTCGGACTGTCACCAAGCACAGACGATGGAAGACCTTCATTTAAAATGCTAACTAATGATTTATTTAATTTAGGCGGTGGCGCTGTAAAAAGAATAACATCATTTAATAATTCCATGTCCGTAAAAGTTTGCGACCAGAGAATTTTTGAATT
>JAKAZS010000129.1 GCA_021815785.1 bacterium | reverse complement strand
GGATTGTAGAAAAAAATTTCCAACCTGTTAAACGCAATTGGTTTACTGGCATAAATATTTATTAAAAAAATGTGAGTCTGATAAACAGCGAACAAAGGGCAATCAGAAGATTAGCATTGGTGAAGCTAACGTTTAAGATTAAAAACAGTAGCAGAAAACTTACGATACTATAGCTACAGAAATGACCAATATACCACAAGATCTCGTTTTCATTAATCTTCTGACGTAAAATTACATTATTATCGCTATTAAGACCAAGGTTTTTCAACCCTATTTTCACTAGGATGTAAAGAAAGCTTCTTATTATCCATAAACGCTTCAACCTGTGAAAGAAATAGTAAGTCTCTAATTCTATCAAATCACGTTAATATATTAGCGTCAAATTAATTCATAAAGTGATCCAAGTGTTTTCCAATCAATTTAGTTAATATCAAAATCTAATAAGGGCTAACCGTTTCGAGTGCATCAACTTGCATATCTAGGCTAGACCACTTTTGGCCTCTAGCTTTATACCATTTTAACGCCATGGTATAATTTTTAGGCACTGATACCCCTTTTTCATACATAAAACCTAAATCCGTTTCGGCAGCAGGAAAACCTAGAGCTGCAGCCAATTCATAATAAGTCATGGCTTTAGTTAAATCTTGCGGCACGCCAATTCCACTTTGATATAAATAACCTAAATTATAATAGGCTGCAGGCAAACCAGCGCTACAGGCTTCTAAATATAATGATTTAGCTTTGTCAATGTTCGAATCTACACCTAGACCTTTTTGATATAACCAGCCTAAATTAGATTTAGCATCAGCATTTCCCATTTGGCTAGCTTTTTCAAGATATTGGCTAGCAGTTTTATAATCTTGGGGAACGCCTTCACCGCTAGCATACATAAAAGCTAAATTATTGTAGGCAATCGGATTATTTAAACTTATACCTTTATGATAATATTCGAGAGCTTTTTGCAAATCCTGTTTTACATAAGCCCCATGCTGATACATAAAACCTAAATTAACTATTGCATTACTATTATTTTGTTCTGCTGATTTTTGCCAGTATTCATAAGCTTTTTTATAATTAACTTTAACAACAACCCCTTTAAAATAACAAAGTCCAACGTTAAATTGCCCAATCGCATCACCTTCTTTGGCTAATTGTTTCCAGAGTTTAAAAGCTTCTTGGGGGTCGCTAGCAGCAACGTTATAATTAATATCAACCATAAATTTAGGTCCTTGGGTACGATGTTGAGCAGCTTGTTTATACCATTTGAGCGACTCTTCGCTAGATTTATCAACGCCTAAACCATTTTCATACATATTGGCTAATTTATACTGAGCAGCCTGTACTCCTTTACTAGCTAACGGCTTAAGCAAAGAAATGGCCTGGGTATAATCTTGATCAGCAATGGCTTTAATGGCTAAAATCATCATTTCCTTTGAATCAGTATTTTCACTAGCAAAAGCTAAATTCTGCGTATATATAGTCAAAAGTAAAAAAAATAAAACATTCAAAGAATTTTGCTGAAACACTATTCCTCCAATTAACTTAATGAACTAAATACCATAATTTTCTAAAGAAGTTACTGGCATCATCATTGCCTGTCGTTTCTTCGCCAAATCTTTATAATACTTTAAAGCCAATTTATAATCTTTGGGCACACCGATACCATTTTGATACATAAAACCTAGGCAGTTTTGCGCTTCAGGGTAACCATCTTTAGCTGCTAATTCATATAATCGAGCAGCTTTAGCATAATTTTTATTTACGCCATTTCCAGTTTGATACATATATCCTAAATTATAACGCGCAGCTGCATTGCCATATCCGGCACTTTTAAGATAATAACGCACAGCTTTGGACATATCTTTAGGTACACCAAATCCATTTTGATATAAATAGCCCAGGTTAGAAAGAGCATCAACATTACCAGCATCACTAGCGTCTTTAAATAATTTGGCAGCTTCACTATAATTAGGAGCAAAAGCTAAACCACGCACATACATAACCCCTAAATTATTTTTAGCAACAATATTATTCATATTACTAGCTTGTTCATATAATTTAGCGGCCTTAGCTAAATCCTGCTCGGTACCTGCACCATTTTGATACATAAAGCCTAAATTAACCATAGCATTGTCATTATTTTGCTTAACTGCTTCTTTAAACCACTTTTTAGCTTCAGTATAGTCAGTTTTAGTACCAATACCTTTTAAATAACAATAGCCAACATCATTTTGAGCCAAATTATCACCATCCATAGCCTGACTCAGCCAAATTTTAAACTGTTTGGCTGGATTGTCTGGTTTATTGGTATAGGTTAAATGAACCGACAAATGCATCGGTGATTTTGTTGATGAAGCGCGTTTATACAATTCCATTGCCTTAGAAATACTTTGGGGTACGCCATGACCTAATTCATACATTGTGCCAAGCTCAAATTCAGCCTGTTTATTACCTTTTTTTACTAAAGGTTGTAAATAATTTAAGGCTTTTTGATAATCTTTGACATCATAGGCTTTTTGTGCTTGCCTTAAATCCTCACTATCTGAAGCAAAACAATTATTGGCCAAAACACCAAACATAAGGGTAAAAATAAGGAAGAACGCCATTTTAAAACTGCCAAGCAAACAAAAATTTTACAATAATTATACTCTATATTTAATAGAATAAGTTTATCGTTACCATTAAATTAATTTGCAATCAAATGATTTTAATTGACAATTTTTACATAAAAAATTAATCAAATTCTGGTTTAAGCTGACTTAAACTACCAATTAAAGAAGTATTAAGATTAGCATTTCTACTATGTTTTTTGGAATTTAATTTAGAAATTTGTTCTTTAAAAGAATTAATTTCTATCTCGCTGAAACTACCCAAATAAAGAACTGGGGTAAAATTATTATTAAGTTTAGCCAAAGCATACAAAGTAGTACATTTTTTATAATCCTGTTTTAAACCAATTCCTCTTTGATACATAAAACCTAAATCATATTGGGCAGCCTTTATACCAAAAGCAGCCGCTCTTTCAAAATATTGGGCGGCCAATTCAGGATTTTTGTTTAAAACTGAACCATTTTGATATAACCAGGCCAAATTAGTTAACGCATCAAAAGAATCCTTGTCAACAGCCTCATTTAGTTTAGTCAAGCCTAAATTAGCTTTATCCTGTCCTAAATCACCTTTTAGATACATCACAGCAATGTTATTTAATCCTGTTTTACTTCCTAACTCACTAGCTTTATTAAAACAGGTAAATGCCTTTTCTTTATTTTTTGCTTCACCCAAACCATAATACGCCTTAAATCCTTCTATATTAAATTGATTTTCTGACGAACCTTTATTTAATTGGGTATTAGACAAATTAAACTTTTTATTTTTAATATTATTATGATCAGGGAAATTTAAGGCAGCTATTTCATACCATTTTAAAGCTAAATTCTTATCAGTAGGTACACCTTTGCCAAAATCATAAATTTGCGCTAACTTAATCTGCGCATCATAATCATTATTTTTGGCTAATTCTTCAAAGATTTTAACAGCATCATTAACTTTATTTTCAGCCATTAATTTTTCGGCATCATTAATACTAACATTAGTCAGTGATTTAGCTTCGATAAATTGCATCGTAAAAAAAGCTAAAATCAAAAATATAATTTTTTTGGTTACCATTTGATTTGACTCCATAAATTTATTTTAATCACATTGCGTTGCCAAAATGTGATTAAAGTAATTAAATTTAAATATTGCTTAAATGTTTTTAATACATTTTAAAAACATTTTTTAAAACCTCAATAATTTCCTTGTTTGCAAAATCTTGCAAAATTTGAATAAATGAAATTATATACCTTTTTAATTAACTTTCAAGTGAAAATATAAAGAAATTATTAATATTTTCAGGCGATCGATAATTATTCAAAAAATTAATCTTAAAAGCTAGCCTTTATATGTACTAAAAGCTAACCACTAATTTTTCGGATTAAAACTAATTTTAAAATTTCTCAAGAATTCTTTGGTGATGCTTAATTAAATCAGCTCCATCAATCACTCATCATCATTATCACTAGGCTCTTTTAACAAATTGCTATTTATATTTGGTGCTTGCGCATTTGGTTCCAACTCGGAATTGTCCTGATTATTAATTTTCTTGTGATATAAAGAAACATTACTACAACCATTAAAATTTGCCGTATAGCCACGATAAAGCTTACCTTGATAAATTGTTTTAGAAGTACAAACTTTATCCATTGAATATTTCAAAACCACAATAATTACATCTATGACATTATTGGATTCAATATCAAATTGATAAATAGTCTCAGAATAATATGCTCCAGGCTGGTTTAAAGAATTCAACTTACCATCTTGAACTAAAACTAATAAATCCTGTTCAATTTGTCTTGATCTAAGCTGAAGTATATAATTACGGATTAATTTTTTATCTACGGAAAATTCAGTAAGATTCAGTGAATTAATTGTATTTAAAGTTTCCTTAATATCTACGAATTTAGCATTACTAAGATTTGCTGGCGCCTGACGATAGTCGAAAATCGACAAACGCATAAACATTAATGGTGGTTTTAAATGTAAAAGATGCGTTTTATTATAAGCAAAATCGAAGTTAACATTAACTTTTGTACCAGT
>JAKAZS010000052.1 GCA_021815785.1 bacterium | reverse complement strand
CAGTTTATAATCAACAACAGTCTAATCCAAATCAACCAGTTTATAATCAACAACAGTCTAATCCAAATCAACCAGTTTATAATCAACAACAGTCTAATCCAAATCAACCAGTTTATAATCAACAACAATCCAGTCCAAATCAACCAGTTTATAATCAACAACAGTCTAATCCAAATCAACCAGTTTATAATCAACAACAATCCAATTCTGACAACAAAAGAATTTCAACAAGCCCTCAAGCGTCACAGACAAACTTATTTTCATTTAATCAACAAATGATTAATAACCTTTATACAAATGAAAATTCGGATAATTCTATAGCAAATCAACAAACTGAACACAATATTACCAGTCCCCAATTAACTCCAGTAAATCTCAATCCTATGAATTATCCAACTCCCAAAATTTATGGTATTGGTAGATTAGATACTAAAAATGAGGTAAGCAGTGAAACTGGCTCGGGAAGAATCTCTAATATTGGTAATTTTCTTTTAGATCAAAAAGATAAAGAAGGCCTAAAAAACCTTATGAACAATAATATAAATGAACTGAATACACGAATTTTAACCGAGGACACTTCCAATAATCTCAAAAAAATGCTTGAACATATCCAAACTCAGGCTCAAGTAATCGGATCAGTTCTAGTTGGCATGGATGGTTTTTTGTATTCAAATACCTTGCCACGGGAAATTGATGCTGAAAGCTTTGGCGTTTGGGCTTTAGGTATATTTATGAATACAAGTAATGTTGTTAAACAACTCCAATTTAATAAAGTTAAACACATTATTTCCAAAACCCAATTAGGCTATTTAATTATTGCCGACTGCAAAGATGTTATTCTCGTTACGGTAAGCAATGGTAGTGACACATCAACATTAATGCCCTTAATGAAAACAATTACAAATTTATTACCAAAATAAGTAATTAAAATTTTTAGTTTTTGTTTTGATCAATTAAATAATAAGCAATCAGCCTAGCACCATAAGCTGTAGGACCTTTGGTTATTTCTTCTTTATCTTTATCTGACCAGCCAACATTAGCTATATCAAAATGCAACCAAGGTATATCATTAACAAATTCTTGTAAAAACGATGCCGCACTGGATGTAGCTGCTTCACCTCGCGAGCCTGCATTTTTCAAATCAGCAATATCACTTTTTAAACCTTCTTTATATTCTTCAAAAAGAGGTAATTGCCATACTTTTTCACCAGCTAAATTACTGATACTATTAATTCTATTGCACAAGTCCTGATTATTACTCATCACACCACATGAAGCTCGACCTAGAGCAGTAAGAACTCCACCAGTTAAAGTTGCAATATCAATAATTTCACTAACGCCAAGTTTTTGCAGATAATATAAAGCATCGGCTAAAACTAATCTTCCTTCAGCATCGGTATTATTGACTTCAATAGTTTTACCAGACATAGACTTAATAACATCACCAGGTCTTAAGGCATTTCCACCAGGCATATTTTCAGCTAGTGGCATTACTGCAGTCACACAAAATTTCGGCTTAAACCAGGCAACTATTTGCATAACGGCTAAGACAATTGCAGCTCCAGACATGTCATACTTCATATATTCCATACTCAATGGTGGCTTTAGCGATAAACCACCACTGTCAAAAGTAATACCTTTTCCTGCCAGGCCATAATTCATCTTGGTATTTTCACCTTGGTATCGTAAAACTACAAAACGTGGTTCGTTTTTTGATCCTTGCCCAACTGCTAAGATACAATTCATGTTTAGTTCTTTCATTTCCTTAACTGTCAAAATTTCAATATTAAGATTGGACTTTAAAGCTAAATCTTGAGCATAATCAGCAAAAATAACTGGAGTCATATTAATAGCTGGTTCATTAATGAGGTTTTTCGCCATATTAACAGCTGAAGCAATGGTTAAACCGATATTGGTTGACTCAACTAAATTACTGCCAGGTTCAAAATCGCCATAAAATGAAATCAATTGTGTTTTAGATTGCTTTTCCTCTTTAATTTGTTTATATTTTTCAAATTTGTAAGACGAAAGGATAAATCCTTCAGTAAAAGTCTGGATATTTAAAGAATTATTGATAGTTTCCGTCTGTACTAAAACAGCCAAATTTAGATGTTTATTAAAACAAAGTCGGGCTAGATTTGCTCCAAATTTACGATACGTAGTATTATTTATTTTCGTTTTATCACCCAATCCATATATAATAATTTTTTTCAAATCGGTTAATCCATATAATGGAACGCTTAAAATTTTTGCTGTTTTAGCCTGAAAAGCTTCAGTACTTACAACCTGATTAACTTGTTTTATAATTGAGTTCAAATTATCTAAATTATCAATAAATTTAATAGTTAAAATATTTTCAATTTTTTCAGATTCAAACATACTAATAACTAATATACTTTCATTAGTTAATGAGGTATTAAAAAATTTAAATTCCATTAAATACTCCAATATTAAATAGCCTTCGTTTTAATTGTCTGATTAACTATTCTATCAACAATAGTTTCATCAACGTGCCTGCGACAATAAGCAATGTAAGCCTCTAACCATTTACGTAAATCAACTAGGACATGAGTCATAGCTAAATTAGCTGACTTTACATGACTTAAATTTATACTTATACGATTTTCGGTATCAACATAAAAACACTGACTTACCGGCGAATCACCATGAACGTAATATAAACTAGCTTCTAAAATAGCCTTATTATCTTTAACCCCAATAATTTCTTTTAATTCCACTACAATAGACTGAAAAATCGATAGTGGCTGATATAAACTAGCTTGTTGAATATTTAAGAGTTTATTAAATAACAAAAACTGAATAGCTTTTAAAATCTTAAATTCACTCCATTCATTAAATTTTTTAATTACTTCCTCAATTGTTGTAAATCCATCAATTAATTTAATTAAATTCTCAATTTTTTCTTTGTCAAGTTCAGGAATTTTGCTGCCATCAACATAAAACATCGTCTTGTTACGCTGACTAGTCCATATTTCATTAAAATTCCAGACCCGTTCTAAAACGGTTTTTAATCCAGCCGGCAATTCACTGATAAATTTCTGACCCTCATCTTTAAGAACAGCACAATCTAATAATAATTTATCCAATTGCCCTTCTAATTTACAGCTGGCATCAAGTTCCTTGTTATCGGCCTTATCTTTGAAAATAAAAATACCTTCACTCCAAGACATTAAAAACTGAACAATCGCATCATTACTTTTAAAATTAGCATATTTAGCATGGGTTACTTTACCATTAGAAAATTTAATCAATATGATATTATTTAAATTTTCAACCGTTAACATCCCACTTTTACCAGCAGTAGATAATGATTGCAGTAAGCTTGATGGTTCAATGGCATTTAAACTACCCATCATCGAATCCTTCATCGCCTCAAAACTACTTAACTTATTATTTCCGCTAGCATTATCACTAACTTTATTATATCCACCATAAAGATATTGATCTTCAAGGAGAACTTCTAACTCCCTTGTGCTAATAAATCCAGCCCGAACAGCAAGAACTCCAAGAAATGTCTTTTGCGCCTTGCCCCAGCCTTCTTCTTCTTGTTTTTCCAGTAATTCCTGTAACTGACCTTCAGATAAAATACCACTAGCGACAAGGTAACGACCTAGTCTAAAAGCCTTACGATTACGATAACAGCCTGATAAAAACTGAACTCGTTTAAACATCGGGAAAATCAAACCTAAACTTTCAATTTCTTGAATTAATCTTAAGACTTCATCAGATTCAATTCTTTGATTCTTTTCCATCTGAGCAATAATACTTTCAACGGTTGAATAATTATCAATTAATTGAATAATCCAATTTAGCTGAGTTGGTAAGCCAAAACTAGACTTTGCAATAGATCCTTTCGATGTTAATACAGGAATTGAATTAAATAAAATATGATTAGCTAAAGAAGTACTGCCAGCATGCCAGCGCCGGCGATCAATATTTTTAACTGTAGCACAAACATGATTAGCTAACATTGGATACCTGGTAAAAATACCAGATGGACTATCATATGCATTAAAATTTAACGCACCACTAGCTTCATCTTTACTAAAGGTGACAGCACCATCATATTTAACAAATAATAATACACCTTGTTGTTTTAAAAGTTTTTTAGCATAAATACTAAATTTAACCATTTCTTCCATGGTTATGGAAAAACCAACATTTAACAAGTCAATTACTATTCCATCAAGGCTTTTACCTTGTTCAATTAATTTATCAAGATTAAAAAAAATATTATCTTTGTAAGTATAGGTTTGAAACGCAAAAGCTGATACTACTGAATGGTTTTCATTTCCATCGTTATCAGAATTACTGCTAAAATTCAAATTACTCAAATCAATGCTTGACAATGTTGCTCTCTATGGTTATTTACTATATAAGTTATGCCCAAGTTTTAAAGACCTTTAACCTCTTGACTTAACTAGTTTAAGATGTTTTGCGTTAATGATTTAAGTGAATTGTCTGGCTTGGCTAAAAATAAAGCGGTAACAAACCAACGCGTTTTATTCTTCTCCACGTCAATAATTAAATCATCAACTTTACCAGTAATAATTCGGTATCTGTTTTTGGTACTATTAACTTTAGCCATGCTAATTAATTTATAGATGTTTATCTGTTTATCTTGAATCAATTTTGCATATTTAGGAATTGAGATTAAATTAGAGTCTTTAAGCCATGACTTGGCTAATTGCATATTATTATTAGCTAAAGCATTCATAAATTCAGTAGCTGGATAATTTGGCGAGTCTGGATTTATATCAACACTAAAAGAGAATTTATCTTTCAACCAATATAATTTTAAAGAATAAGTATTAGTTAAGGCATTAATCCCTTCTTTCATCCCTTGACTATTAAAACTAGCCAAATTTAAATCAATTGATTTGTCATCAAATTTAGCTGTACCGGTAAAATTCTCATTTAAATTTGGCGGTAAACACTCAAATGCAATAGAATTATTAATTAACAACCCATTAACTAATTTATAACTTTTAAGATAAATTTTTTCGTTTTGTGCATTGTTTCCCGACACCACCAAAACCAAATTTGTATCAATATTTTTTTCAGGAGATTTATGTTTTGGTATTTTCCCATCTGAATTGACTTTCGGAATATCATTAATTTGTACATACCAATGAGCATCATTAAAAGTTATATTTTTCGGTAATTCTAAAAGAAAATTTGCGATAACAGGTTTACTGACAGTATTAAAATTTTTGTTGACGTGCTTTTTATTCTTAGCCAAAACTTTATGTTCAACAACTTTACTTAATTCAATCAAAATAAGATTTTTTTGCGCAATATTGGTAAAAAGCCAAATTTTAGATACCAAAGACTTATTTATAGATTGATTAAGAAATTTAATTTTAATTTTACTAAAATTAGGGTTAACTTCATTTAATTTATTTATATCAATATTTGGATTAAGTTTAATAATTGCGGACAAATCAGCTAAAACTTTCTTGAAATTACCAGAATTGCTTTCATTAAAATATTGGTCCAAATCTTGGTTAAATTGGGTATTAGCATTTAAAGCTAAAGAGTTATCACTCTCCTGACCAAAGACAGGAAGATTTTCCCAGCCACAAGAAAAATTTAAAAATAAAACCAATAATATATTTAATAATCTAGATAATGAATATAACATGATAAATTTTACAGTCCTCAACTAAATTTTTTCGTAAATTGCCCATAATATTTTAATACATTAGTGGGAATCCTCCCATAAAAGGTATTTACATCTTTGTTACTTAAGGCTTAAATATAATTATAGCAAAGGTAACTTATTTTATGTCGGAAAATTTCTTCAAATCACCACCAATAGATACCTATAATTTTTCCTCAACGAGCATCCATACCAATCTGGAATCGGCTCAATTGTCAAGACAGGTCTTTGCCTTGAGTCCAGAAAAAAATTTAACTGGTGGAGCAACGCTTATAGCTGATAAAGCTGCTTTGGCTCTTAATGCCGCCAAAGAAGCAATATCTCCTTTATTGCAGATAATTATGCGCCTACCTGGTCATATTGGTTTTATTAATTCGATGTTTGAAGCCATTGGCGCATTTTTTATGCCTGCACTGGATTTGGATTTTTTACATCAGATTAATATATTACATACTGATTCTCATTCCACAACCCCAGTCGGATTAGATGGCCATACTGGTTTAGTTAGCCATAATTCCTTAGAAAGTCATAATCTATTCAACCATAGTACTTTAATGGGTCATGATGCAATCAATTTAGGTCTAATTCCCCATGACGCGCCTGTATTTAGTCAATTACATTATAGCCTGGACAGTCCGACAAATATTCAGACGGCTGGCTCAACCCATTTTATCTATTTAGCTGGCCATGACAATCCAACCAAAGCCTTATTTGAAACTGATAATTTAAGTCCAAAAATATGTGAAGTTGAAGAAGTGAGCCCTAATCAATCATTTGAATTAATGAATAGCAAGCCAATATTTACTGAACATAGTTTTAATACTAATATAGCTAGTGGTAAAATTGGCTTTGATAAAATTAGCGCATCAAATAATAATCTAACCAATTCTGGTTCAAGCAATAATTTAAATAGCAATTCAAGTCTGTCATTATCTAGACAACAATTGGTCAGTGGTAACGCAACCAATAATAGTACAATATCATCGTCTAACTGGGCAGGCTATGAGCTCAAACTGGGCAGTCATAACGTCTCAACCACAACTAGTACTTATGGTCCATCGGGTGAAATTAGTAGTAAGTTAGGTGAACATAATCTCATTGCTGATGCAAATACAACTAATGACGGATTTAAACCTTGGTCCGATAATAATAATCTTTCAAACCCCACAGATAATTCAATACATACAAATCTAAACCATTCCCAAGCTAATGCAACAGCTCAATCATCCAGCCCAGTTAAAGAATTAGAGGCTAAAGAATTATCTCTAGATCCTAAAACTTTACAACATAACAACTTAAATCTTAAAGATACCAATCAATTGAATAAAACCTCAGCTAATTCGACAAGTATTAAAGAGCCAAACCTCGTAAATAAAACCTCAGTAAGTAGTCAAAGTTCGAATCAAACAAATCCTGGCGTTAAAAGTAGTATTCCCCCAATCGAGGCAAAACCAACTGCGCTAAATTCTAACTCCGGAATAAATGCCAATCATGAATTAAACAAATCAACCAATCAAGTAGTCAATCATAAACCGCAACTATTAACTAAAACTCATAACGTATCTAATCATACGCTAACAAAATCACCAAATTCAACTCAGGAAATATCTCCACTAAAATCAGTGTCCAAGACTCATGCTGATAATCAATATCCCAAAATCACCAAACCTGAACCAGCTATAAATAACCCAAATCAGGAAATTAACCACCAGACTCAAGTTAATGATCAAATGAACAGTCAAGTTACTGATCAAAATACCCAAACCGCTGAATCAACTAATGAAAGTAATAATAATTTTAGCTATGAAATTAAAACTGGTGATAATTTATGGAATATTGCTAAATCTCATTTAGGTAATGGTTTAGACTGGAAAAAAATCTATGAAATGAATCAAAATATTTTAGGCAGTAATCCAGATCTTATTCGTCCTGGTACGATGATAAATTTGCCTAACGATATTGCTGCAACTAGTACTGATGCAGCTAACCAAACAATAAGTTATACGGTAAATCCTGGCGACAACTTATGGAATATTGCTAAATCTCAATTAGGAAATGCTACTGACTGGAAAAGTATTTATACTGACAATCAATCAGTCATAGGTTCTAACCCCAGCCTGATTTTCCCCGGCCAACATTTAAATATTCATAGTCATTTCATGAATCAAGGTAGTGTCGCCGGAAATAATTTAGCACAAAGTCAAACTTCAATAAATACCAACCAAATCACTCAATCTACTGATACCAATTACGGCACATCTCAACCAAATCAATCTATGACAGCTCCATTACCGAATCAAGGAGTTGCTCCCACCCAACCCTATTTATCTCCAGCCAGTCAAAGTCCGACCTTCACTAATCCAAGCCATCCAGCTTCTAGTGTAATTGAGCACAAACCAAATATAAGTAGTATTCAACCGTCTTCGACGTCATCAAGTTATGGTGCAGCTTATGCTGCCACCTTAAATAACAAGTCGGTGGTTTCACCTAATTTAGCCCCCGATTTAGGATTTGAAAGATAATACCAACAGTCGAGGTTTTGCTAACATCAATAAATTAAGGGAAATAAAAGTCCGACCTAAATTCTCCGCAGAAAAATTGATTAAGTGAAGCCTAACGTGATGCTACACTAGTATTATCAAAATAAATATTTTTAGCTTTCATCCTTGCAAATGCTTCTTTTAATCTTGCTTCACTAACACATAGCGAGATACGGAAATAGCCTTCGCCATATGGACCATAAGCTGTACCTGGTGGCACTACGATATGGGCTTCTTCAAGCATTTTTGTACAAAAATCGGCACTAGTCATAGATTTAGGCACTTTAAGCCACATATAAAAAGTTGCTTTATTAGGCTTAATATCACCCCAGCCCAGTTTTTTTAATTCATTAATAGCTAGATTACGTCTGCTTACATAAATATCGTTACAAGTTTGTATATGATCCATAGGACCTGTCAAAGCCTTAATTGCAGCTAACTGCACTACTTTAAATATATCTGTATCAACATTAGATTTGAGTGAGGCAATAGCTTTAACAGAATTTTCATTCCCTACCAAAAAGCCAATACGCCAGCCTGTCATGTTATAAGTTTTCGATAAAGAATGCAATTCAATAGCATATTCATTAGCACCTTTTACTTCCAGAATTGATGGTGCCTTATAATTATCAAAAGTCATTTCTGAATAAGCCAAATCGTGTGCAATTAGTATGTCATGTTTTTTGGCTAAGTGAATTACCTTTTCAAAAAAAGCCAAGTCGGCAATAGCCGCTGTTGGATTATTAGGATAATTTAATAACATTAATTTAGCTGAGTTTAAAACATTTTGGGGAATTGCTTCTAAATCTGGCAAAAAATCATTTTCCTCACTTAAATTCATAAAGTAAGTTTCGCCACCAGCCAAAATCGTTGAAGTTCGGTAAACCGGATAAGCAGGATCAGGAATTAAAGCTAGATCACCAGAATCAATGTATGCCATAATAGTATTATGCAAGCCTTCCTTAGAACCAATTAATGAAGTAATTTGCGTCTTGGGATTTAAATTTACATTAAAACGTGAAGAAAACCATGATGATATAGCTTCTTTATATTCCATCATTCCGCCAAATGGTGGATAATGATGGTTAACTGGATTATCTAAAGCCTGTTTAGCAGTTTCAACGATATGACTGGGAGTTGGGCCATCAGGATCACCTATGCCTAAATTAATAACATCTATTCCTTGCGCAACAAGAGCTTGACGCTTTTGATCAATTTGCGCAAATACATAAGGGGGAATTTGTTTTAATCTTTTTGAAACTTCCATGATTTATAATTATCCTCATACTATAAAAATGATTATGACAACAAAATTAATTTTTCCAAAATTAAATTCATCTGGCTCTATTTTAGCAGTAATTTTTGCACTACTCTTGGCAAGTGTAATTTTCTTTACAAATTTAGGCAAATATCCATTATTTAATCCAGATGAGGCCTTATATGCTGAACCAGCCTTGGAAATGCTCAAAAGTCATGATTATATAACTACCAGTTTAAACTATGTAATTAGATTTACGAAGCCACCATTAGACATTTGGGCAATGGTTCTAAGTTATAAAATATTTGGCATAAATGAATTCGCCGCCAGATTTCCTGGGGCTGCCGCTGGTTATCTCACCTTAATATTTACGACTATTTTTACCTATAAATATTTAAACAAAAAAACAGCTTTATGGCTTTGCCTTATCTTCAGTCAGGCGCCACTATTTATTACCATAGCCCGCGAAGCAATAACCGATATGCCACTTACCTTATTTATTACTATTGCAGTCATTAATTTTTATACTTCGTTAAAAGAAGCGAAAACACCATATCTTAGCTATATAATGATTGGTTTGGCCATTATGACTAAAGGGCCAGTAGGTTTAGTCCTGCCTGGATTAAGTTTAAGTATTTTTTATTTATTAAAAGGTGAATTAATCATTGCCTTTAAAAAAATTAATATTGTTAAGGCCTGTTTAATAATTTTAGGGATAGCCTTACCCTGGTATATTACGGAAATCTATATAACAAATGGAGCGTATTTTAAAGAGTTTATTATCCGGGAAAATTTCCAACGCTTTACTGGGGTAGTTGATGCTCATAAAGGTCAAAGCTGGTATCATTTAGTGGTTTTTTGTTTAGGATTTTTACCTTGGTCGATATTTTTTCCAGTAATATTAGCTAAAATCTTTAAAGACTTTAAGCTGAAAAACAACAATTTAACTGGGATTAAAGCTATTCAAAATTTAATAACCACTATTCCTATAAAAACAAATAATTTAATCCAACAAAATCCTGATTTGGAAATAATTTTATTATGCTTGATTCAAGTGGTTGTAACGATAGCCTTTTTTAGTATTAGTGTATCCAAACTTATCCCCTATACTCTTCCTGCCTATCCTTTTGCAGCGATACTTTTAAGTTATTATTTACCAAAATTAACTAATAAAGAATTTATTGGCAGTTGTACTTTTTTAAATATTATTTTTGGTGCAAGTTATTTTATCTTACCTAAATATTTTTATAAATTACGTGATACCACTCCCCAAATAAATGATTTTATCTTAAATTACCTATTATTTGGCTTTATCGCTACATTAATCTGTTTAGGCTTAAGTTTTAGCAGGCAAAAAAAATTAAGTATAATTATGTTTTGTTTATTTAGTGTATTATCGATTACCTATTTTGGCATAAAAGGCTATGGATTAATCAGCAATATTTGGGAATTACCAATTAAGAATTTTGCTATAGCATTAAGCAATAATCAAGTTCCAATCTTAATTTATGATTTAAGAAAGCCATCAATTATGTTTTACGCCAAGCGTAAAATACTAATACCACTTAATTATCAACAATTTACTAATTGTCTTAAATTAAATCACCAAGCCTATATAATCAGTAAAACTAAAAATATTTCTACTTTAAGCCAATTTACGAAGATTAAACTACTTAAAACAGATGGCTTATTTAGTTTATTTTATTATCAAAATTAACTTTCCAGAATTTCACTTTTAACTTTCACATAATCCAACTTGTTAGCTTGGCGTTGTCTTGCTACGGCTAAAGCGCCGTCAGGTACTTCCTTAGTAATAACGCTTCCAGCCGCTAGTAAAGTACTATCACCAACTTTAACTGGAGCCACTAAAACACAGTTCGAGCCTATTGCTACATTACTGCCAATAATTGTCTTAAATTTTTCTTTAGTCAAATGATTATAGTTAGCTGTTATTGTGCCAGCACCAACATTAGAGTTTTGCCCAATTTGGGTATCACCAATATAGCTTAAGTGCGAGACATTGGTATGATCACTAATGCTACTAGCCTTAACTTCAACAAAATTACCAACTTTAACATGACTTTCAAGATTAGTGTTAAAGCGAATATTAGCAAATGGACCAACTTTACAGTCATTACCTATATTACAGTTATTTAAGAAACTTGCCTTAATTTCACAATTATTACCAATATTAACTGTGCCATTAATTGAGGTGTTAGGTCCAATTAAACAATTTTCACCAATGCTTATGTTATCAAATAAAATCGTATTAGGAGAAATAATTGTATCAATACCAATTTTAACATTAGAGCCAATCCAAGTTGAGGCTGGATCAATTATCGTCACTCCTTCATCCTGAAGCTTGGCAATATTGATATCACTTAAATATCGATTGGCTAAAGATAAATCAGCACGAGAATTAACTCCACAGGCTTCCTTAAAATCAGTCATAGTAAAAGCTGATATTTTTAAATGATTTAAATTAGCCCATTTAATGAGATCGGTTAAATAATACTCACCTTGAACATTATTAGGTTGTAAATTATTTAAACCATTTTTGATACTGGCCCAATTAAAACAATAAATGCCAACATTAATTTCATTAATGATTTTTTCAGGTGGATTTGCATCTTTTTCTTCTACAATGGCTTTAATGTTATTGTTGGCATCACGTACGATACGCCCAAAACCATAGGGATTACTAACATTAGCTGTAAGAATCGTCAAATCACTATTATTATTTTTATGAGTAGCAATCAGATTAACTAAAGTTTTAGGTTGAATCAATGGCATGTCACCATTTAAAACCAGTAAATCACCATTATAATCAATTAGTTGTGGTGTGACTTGCATTAAAGCATGACCACTGCCTAAGGGCGGATCCTGAGTAATTGGTTCAAATAATGAATTTAAACAATTAAATTCAAGATAATTTTCAATTTGCTCTTTATTATGACCTACAATAACAAATGACTTACCAATTTCGATATTATTCAAAGCCATAATAATATGAGTAAGCATTGGCTTATCTAAAACACAATGTAAAACCTTAGCAAGCTTAGATTTCATACGCTTACCTTGGCCAGCTGCTAAAATTACTGCTTTCATGTTAATTAATATCAATTGGTTGTATAAAAAATGTTCGCAGGTTTGGTGCTGCCCCAAAAGATCCAATCCCTTAGATCCCTCACTCGAGTAACTGCGTCAGGTTATTCATTTATATAACAACATTACCGCATAATTAATAAAATTAATCTTTCGTTTAGTTTGTTGTTACAGAATATTAAATATTTAAATAACACCAAACGGATAAACAATCCGCTAAAAACTCAAACGATCAGCATAAAATAAGGCTTACAGTTGATTTTGTAACAAACAAGTTAATTTACTTTAGCAAAAATATATTTATAATGAATGTAAATATATTTTAAATTTTAAAGATGAAAACAAATACACATTTTTTAACATTTCGCTTATTAATAAGTTTTATACTTATTTTACTACCAACTCTGTGCGGAAAAGTATTCGGTCAAGGAGTTGTCTATCCTCAGGTCAAATCAAGTTACGGATTAATTCATTGGCTTCCCGAACAAATGCCATTAAAAGTATATATTGCTAAAGGTATTTCGCTTGATACTATAATTGATGAAGAACTTGGTGCCCCCTATGACAATGTTGATAATATTAATAAATGGCCAGATTTAGCAGCTTTTGTTGTTAATAACTTAGATAAGCAAGATCAATTAAAAGTTGCCGATGGCTATATTGACGACCATTATAAAGCTGTACTTGAAGGTATCAATGAATGGAAAAAATTCGAAAATGAAGGCTTGTTCAGTTTCACGATTACAAGCGATCCCCGCGATGCTGATATTTATGTTTACTTTGTCAATCATTTTGTCGATAAACTGGGAATGGGCTTATTTGCCAATGACATAAGGGGCTATACAGCTAAACGAAGTTTTTCCTATAAAAAAATCATTGAAGAAGGCAAACAGGCAAGTTTTAAACCCGTACTAGTTCTGCTGCGCACCACTGAATCAAATGGACTACCAATGCCATTTGCAAAAATGAAGGCAGCTGCGGCTCATGAATTTGGTCATGCGTTAGGCATTGAAGGCCATAGCCTCAACCCTGGCGATCTGATGAGTATATATTATGGCAATGGCAACGTGTCGATTAATGATGCTAAAACCATACGTTATCTTTATTCAACTAAACCTGATTTAATACCTTAATTTAAATATCAAAGTCAATTTACCATCGTACCATTATTTCTGCTTAACAAATGCATATCCACTTAAATATTGGTCAAGCTCTTTGCTTTTCATCCAGTTAAGCGCATTTTGCTTATGCAACAAATAAGCGTCGAAGAATTTTAAGGAGACTTCACTAACCAGTTTTTTCGTTCGTTCATCCAGCTCCATTTGTGCTCCATTACGGGATCTGCCACCAAAAGTCTGATGGGCAGCACCTTCAAAAAACAGTAAGTACTGATCATGCGCTTTAATATAGTCAAAATTGGCAACACGATCCTTAGGTTTAGATCCACGAATCGGATCGGTATCTTCAGATCCAGTTATAATCATTCCAGGAATCTTAATACCACTATAGGCTTGGTCAGCAGTCAAAAGTCCCGAATATTTTCCTGGGCTCAAATAAATGGCGGCACCAACGCGCGGATCGCCAAAAGTTTTTGTGGCAGAACCAGGTTTTAATACCACGCTCTCACCCGCTATCCATAGTGAAGTCCTTGCCCCAAATGAATGACCAGACATTCCTATTCTTGTAAGATCTAAATTAACGCCCCAGTTACTTCCTCTTAAAGATAACTTTTCGAGTTGATCAATAGCAAAATGTACGTCTTGGACACGTTCAAAACCAGCTTTTCCATTTGCTGCAGATTTAAGCTTTTCAACTATTTTAGCCCGATCATGTTCGGTAGCACATAGACTCGCATCAGAACCTGGATGTTGCAAAAACACACCAACAAATCCATGTCTAGCCCAGGCCATACCAAGGTATTCAGCTGAATCTCGACTTCCACCTAAACCATGCGAAAAAATTATGACCGGACACTTCTCTGGGCAATTTTGTGGCAGGTAAATTTTTACCTGCACAGTTCTATTACGCCTAGCATCAAACCAATTTTCCTTGAGCACTTGAACCATAAATTGCGATGATTTAGGTGTCTTAACCTGGATTTGTCCTGGTAAATTAGAATCAACAGCTTTAAAACGCTCAGGATAAGATTCCTGTGCATAGCTATCTGTCACTCTTATCGCCAAAATACAAATCAAAGAAACAAAACTTAACCAATATACAGTTTTAAAGCAAAACGGAAATTTAAAAACCATCCAATTAGCTAACAGCTTTAATATGTTAATCATATATTGTTCCACAAAAACCAACCTGTTTTTTAACCAAAATTATTAATACTAGTAAAGCGATTCTTAAATAACGTTACATATTGATTATTTCAATAGCTGATCGTTGTATTAAAATATCAAGGTTTGACTATAGTATTATATTAGAAGCTCAATACTAGTCAATCTTAAAATTGCTCTAACCACTGATTAGCAAATAAAACATCAGCTTGCAGCGGAAACACTTTTTCCATAAGCACTTTTTGCACTTCAGGATCTTTATCAAAACAGCAATCTGCCAAAACCGTAATTTTATAATCCATGTCGCTAGCTGCTCTAAGCGTAGAAAGCACCACACCGCTAGTTGAAATCCCTGTTAAAACAAGATGTTCAATATCTAGCGATCTTAATACAATCTCGAGATCACTACCACTAAATGCACTGACTCTACGTTTTGTTACAATAATATCATTTGGTTTTGGCCATAGATCAATATGGATATCAGCAATCGAATCTCCTTCTTGCAATGAGAATCCTCCGGTTTTAAGAGCATTAAATGCTTTATTGCGTGAACTTACTTCAGGAAATTGCGGTCGAAACTTCACCACGACATATATAATTGGTATAGTAGCAGCTCGAGCTATTGATATTATACTTTGAATCCGCCCAATAAATTCTGTACTATTATTCATACTACTAACAATAGCATTTTGCAGATCCATTACTAACAAACATGTTTTTGACATATAAATTAACTCCTATAAAAATCTCAACCTATTTTATGATCAATTTATACCACAAACATATGCAATACATAGACATATTAAGATTAAGAGGATTAAGCCATTAACTGATAAATCTTTTGGCAATAAGCTTTATTATAATTTATGGTAATTTAAGATAAGCTACCTAAAGTCAAATAAAAGAAATATTACCGAATCATTAACCCAAATATGACAAACTTTTAATTAGCGTATAATTAATTATAAAAACAAAGTAATTCTTAAAAGGGAACCAATTCGTGAATATAACAACTCCAATATTACCAATAGACTTACGTAGCGATACCGTTACCCAACCCTCACCACAAATGCGTCAAGCAATGCACGAAGCTATTGTTGGTGATGATGTCTACGATGAGGATCCTACCGTCAAACTATTACAAGAACGGGTCAGCCAATTAACCGGTAAAGAATCAGCTTTATTTGTTACCAGTGGAACTATGGGTAACTTGATTGCCTTATTAGTTCAATGTCAACGTGGCGATCAGGCAATAGTCGGCAACAAATCACACATTGCCTTATATGAACAGTCTGGAGCCTCAGCCTTAGGTGGTATTAGACTAAGAACAATTGCCAATCTTAGAAATGGTTGCTTAGAGTTAGATACATTAAAATCAGCTATTACCAGCGATGATATCCATTTTTCTCGCACCAAGTTAATTTGTCTTGAAAATACCTGGAATGGTATTCCTATTGATTTAAGCTATATTAAATCAGTTAAACAAATAGCTCAAGATCATGGCTTAAAAATGCATCTTGATGGAGCTAGGATCTTTAATGCTGCTCTAGCTTTAAATGAGCCGATTGACAAATTAGTTCATGACTTTGATACGGTTCAATTATGTTTTTCTAAAGGATTGGCAGCTCCCATTGGATCAATAATTTGTGGCAGTAAGCAATTTATCCATGAGGCTAAACGGATGCGCAAAGTGTTAG
The DNA here is from genome assembly GCA_021815785.1 of bacterium. GTDB lineage: Bacteria > Cyanobacteriota > Vampirovibrionia > Obscuribacterales > JAKAZS01 > JAKAZS01. The sequence goes on along the minus strand of JAKAZS010000052.1, from coordinate 6,104 downwards.
GTGGTGGAATGCGACAAGTTGGTATTATTGCAAGTGCTGCTTTAGTATCTCTTGACACAATGATTGATCGTTTAGTTGATGATCATAAAAATGCCAAGTTATTGGCTGACGGTCTAGCTCAAATTGAGCACATAACGGTTGAACCTTGTTTAAATCGTACCAATATGGTATTTTTTAATATTAATCATCCTCATATTTCAACTAAAGAGTTTATCTTACAATTATGCCAAAATAATATTCTGGTATTAGCCGAAAAACAATTTGGCATAAGAGCTGTTGTGCATTATGGGATTGAAGCTAGTGACATTAACCAAGTTATAACTCAAGTTAAAATTGTCATAAGAAATCTTAAACAAAATAAAACTTTAGCAAACTAATTGGTTGGCTTTAAAATCAATTAGTTAAGCTTAGCCAGAGAGTTAGAGCTTATTAATCCAAAGTTGTGCTGTCTCATGGTATTGAGTTAAAAGACATTTGACTCTGCATAACCAGCATTTAAGCTTCGTTTTTAAAATTCTTTTTAGCAAAATTCCAAGCCAAAAAATAAAAAACACCAGCAATTAAACTCATCAAAGCCGATAAACTAAGAGCTGGTCTTACTCCATAAATTTTAGCGAAATAGCCTATAGCTAAACTTCCCAATGGGGCAATACCAAGCATTGTCGTAGAATATATACTCATAACTCGACCGCGAACATTATCAGTTACAATTAATTGAACCAGGGAATGAGCACCACTTAAAAATGTCGTCATACAAAAGCCAACTAAAATAATTATAAATTGTGCATAAACAAACTTATTGGCTCTTGAAAAGATATAAAGTGTAATACCAAAAAACAAAGCCGCCAATCCGATAAGTTTAACCAAACGTTTCTTCTCGCCTCGATTAGCTAAAGATAAGGCTGCAATAAAAGCTCCTACCCCAGCTAAAGCTCTTAAACTAGCATAGCTAGCTGCATTGCCGTTAAACAAATTATTGGCATAAACAGGTAACAGGACCGAATAAGGTAAACCAAAGAAACTTATTATGCCTCCAGTCAAAAGAATGATTTTCATAGTTTGATTACTCATTACAAAATCACTGGCAAGTTTAAAAGAATAATTCGGTAGCCGCGATTTCTCAATATTGTTTAAATCAATTTTTAAGAAAAATAATGAAATTAATGCGGCAATAAAGCTTATTGCATTGACAACAAAGCAAAAGCCTTCACTAGTATAACTTACAATAATTGCGGCAATCGCTGGACCAATTGATCGAGCCGAATTAAACAGTGTTGAATTTAAACTTATGGCATTAACTAAATCTTCTCGAGCGACTAAATTAACAATCATAGCTTGCCGCGAAGGAATTTCAAAAGCCGAAACCATACCTAAAATAAAGGAAAGTAAAATTAATTCCCAAATTTTTATAATACCAAATAAAGTCAAACAGGCTAAGACTACAGCCTGGAGCATTGCTACTGACTGAGTAATAATTAAAACAGTTTTACGATTAAATTTATCAGCAATTAATCCGCCCATTAACCCAAATAATAACGTCGGCAACAAATTGGCAAATTCTACAACCCCAAGCATAAAAGCCGAATTACTTAAACGGAAAACTAACCAGCTTAAAGCCACACTTTGAATCCAGGTTCCGACCAATGAAATCAGCCAGCCAATAAAATAAATCCTAAAATTAGGATATCTTAATGACCTAAATGTATGAAAAAACTCTTTTTGAATAATTTGTAAAATTTAATTTTTACTCCAATTTAAAGTATTACCATTTAAATCAATTAATCATGATTTTCTTAATTAGCCGATTAATCCGCTTAGGACAAGTTAACAAAACTTCCAACATTGCAATCGTTTGGCGTGAATAAGATAGCATAGTAAATTTGCGTTCAGTATTGCGGACAATTTCTACCAGTATACTAAATATATCATTAGCATCAGGTATATTATAATTAATTGATCGTATTGCAAGTTGAAATTCTAATTTTACAATAAGGATAATTAAAATTAAGTGATATAAACCAGCAACAAAACTTAAATTATTAAATCCTGGCCCAAAATATAATTTCCCAAAAATACGGCAATAAATATATCTTATCAATGTCTCTTCAACCCTGTCTGTATCTATTTTTTCATTTATGGCTACGCTTAATTTAACATCGGTAATATCCATAACTGGCTTTTGGGGATTTACTAAATCCCTTAAGAAGTCCTCAATTGGCAAATCATACTGATATTCATTTTTAAATACTAAATTATGGAAATATTTAATAATTAAATTATCTATATAGTGTTCATCAATTCCTTTAAGTATATCTGGAATAAGCAGGGTATCTTGAAAATTAAGACGAAAAATAAATTCATTACAGGCTAACAACTTTCTAGCCAAATCAATAGTGGTATCATTAAGCATAACCATAATTTCAGATTCAATTTTTAAATACTTACTAAAATCTAATTTAACGCCATCAACAATATAGCAATTTTGCCAGTTAAGGTTAAGATCTGGATATATTTCCTCGAAATCAGCTAGTTTACTATCTAAGTTTTGCAGCTTCAAAGGTTGGCCATAATTATATAACACCGCTGAACTTGCAAAACTTAGATATACATAATAACCATTTGGAGTTTTCGTAAAAGAATACGGAAAAAGCTGGCAAATTTTTGGCTTATGTTTTTCACCATATTGTTTATGAATATTACACAGCCTGGCTTGATCCAAAAATACACATGGATCATTTTTACTCAACCCCAATATGTATTTGGCAGAAACGTTTTTAGATGATTTAGACTGATTAAGGCTTAATTTAAAGGTAGGGATTTTTAATTCCCTAGCCATAAAATTTATATTTTCATATTCATTTTCAAATATGGGTATACCATAACTTAAACAACAATTACCACAATTTGTACAAGAAAAATTAATATTAGGAAGATGAATTTCAGGCAAATTATTATAAAATCAGGAAAATTAAGAGTTATTATTAATTAATTGCTAAAAAATATTAGCTATTAGGATTAGTCAAATTAATATTAGGCATAAACCCAGAATTTGCTGATCGCTCTGGAATAGCTGGACCTCGGACACATTTAATTGCTGTCCAAGGGAAATACAAGGTTTCATTATTTGCTTTAAGACACAAATAAGTTGCTTGATCCGCCATAGCAACTTCACCATTTACTTGATTGCCATCGACTAAGAGGACTGTTACAGGGGAATGAAGGGGAATAGCCAATTTAACCTCCTAATTCATTTATTGCCAGAATAATTTAAAACACTAACTATTTATCTTACCAAATTTAGTTAAAACATCTTAAAATCAGCTAAGTTTTAACGTAATTTTAATGAAACAATCGCCAAAATTTTTTTTTTTAATAATTCCAGCCTTAACAGTCATAAAATCTAATTAATAACTAATTTTATTCAGGCATACAATAATTTAGCGGTTGAACTAAAATTATAATTTGAATGTTGGGTCATTATATCATAGTGATTAAAATCATTTTTAGGCTTTGTTATATTGGTATTAGCGGTTTGATGAGTATTGATATCGGTTTTTAAAGCAGCTTGAGCCTGACCTAAAACGTTACCAATTGTAGCCTGACAGCTAGACAACTCACTTATTAAAGCTACATTCCCTATAGCTTGTGCACGGTTCATAGCATTGTCTAAAGCGCCCAGGCATAATTCTAAATGACTAATATCACTTAAGCTAACATCTCCAGAAGTAACTTTACCCTCAATGTTATTAACAATTCCACCAACCGAACTGTCTAATGTAGCTGTATTATTAAAATTGGGGTTATTATTAAATGAACTTGAATCAGTTGTATCGTTGTTATTATCATAAATAGTATTACCGTAACTATCTTGAATTGAGCCATTGGCTAGAATAGTTTCACCATTCCAAAGGGTTACATTACCTGAAGCAGACAGGTTAAAATCACTGTTGTAAATGGAACCGTTTGTTGTATTAATATTAACTAAATCACTGCCATTAGTAGATAAAATTTGGAATGTACCAGTAGTTTGATCCCAATGAATATTTACTGGTGGATTATCAGCATTCGTGGTAATTTTACCATTAGCACCGATGACTGTCTTTAAAGGCTGTCCATTAGCTCCAACCATAGTTATATCAGTTACATGACCCAGATTAGCACCTATGTTATTACCTGAACCTGTTAAATGATAGCTACCATCACTATTTTGATTAATTATACCAGTTAAGCTAGCATCATTTACACTTACGAAACTGCCATTATTGGTTTGAACCAATAAACCATTAGGCGAATTTTCAAACGTATATGTATTTCCACCATTGGGTAGTTTAAAAATTACTTGCGTTGGTGTTGTTATTCTTTCAACCCCATTAGCATTAACTATAATCTGATCACCATTAGTTAATGACACCTCAGTATTTGGGGCAAGATTTTTATGTGTAGTTTCAAACTGTTGTAATGTTTGAGGTGATGTAATAATTTGAATTCCATTATTATTATAACTAATTTCTTTTGTAGTTTTATTATACGTCGCTTCTATTGGCTGACTACCAGCAACTGGAACTGTAATTAAACTATTGCCACTAGGCTTGGTGCTTACTCCAACCCCTTTGGAGGCATCTTTAACAACAGTTCCATTGAGAGCAGTATGTTCAACCGTAACACTCTGACCAGATGCGTTGTCTTTTACAGTTATTGATGAACCATTAATTTCAGTCTTTGTATTTCCTGGCGTAGCAATTGTTTCTGGTTTAGCTACTGGAGTAGTTGTATCCGTAACCGTAGCTAAGGGTACAACGTTAGCGACTTCAGGCTTAGCCGATGTTGAGGTAATCTCACTTGGATTAGCTGATTTTGCTTGAATTTGAGCTTCTTGACTAGCAAGCGTAGCATTGTTGGCGGCCAACCCAGCTTGGCCTATTTGACTGGCGGTTTCCATAATGCCATTTGCCGGAGTAGCTATAACTGGAGTGGTTTGGATTTCAGATCCATTGCCTACTGGTTGATTCAGAGTTGAATTTCCCACAATATCTAAACTAGTACTGTTGCCTTGACTAATAGCAGCCAGTGGATTTGCTTCTGCAGCTTGAATAAGCGCTAAGGCATTAGCCGTTATTGCATTATTAGCAGCCAATCCTGCTTGACCTATACTAGAATCGGCAGAACTAGCTGTTGCATTTGAAGAAGAATCACTAGAAGATGTTGGTGGCAATGGTGTATCAGCTTTAGTTGATGTTTTCATTGAGCCATAAACAGCATTAAATAAATTTTTGCTAGCCTTACTTGTACTAGAAGTACTTTCAGTACCTTTAACGGCTGTTGTATCAGTAGTATGTCAGGGATTAACGCTTGCCATTTTGTACCATTATTATTGTTAGCTGAATTTAGTAAACAAGAATTGCATTGTATAATAATATTTTAATTAAATTAACAGTATTGTCAAGTGAAATTTAATATTAATTTTAAATTTAATGTTTTTCGTAAAATTATTTCCCAAAATTTAAAAATTAATATAATAGATAAGTTATTATTTAAGAGTTTTCAAAAATTATCTTAACTATATCTATCCCAAAAGGTTAGTTTTTTTACCAAAACAAATATAAAATTTAGAACAATTTTAACTTAAATATTTTTTTAATCCTGATTTAACCAATCGCATCAATTAATAACCCTTTAAAAGCCTTAACTTTGAAGAAATTTAATCATTTCCTACCTGACTTTAAATACCCAGCATTAATAAGTATTGCTTTATTAATGTTAATATCATCCTGTAATTTAAAGAAACCTAATGTTAATAATCAAGTTCAACTTCCAGGCAAATCACTAGGCCTTTTAAACAACGCCAATATAAACAATAACCAAACCCCATCAGGAAATCCTAGCCCTGGTAATGGTTCAACTAACAATAACCAGACCAGTAATACCCAAATGAATGTAACTGGCGAGTGGGAAATCGGCTTTTTAGTTCAGGATAAAACCTTAAAAGCCAAGCTCAAATTAACTCAAAATGGAAATAATTTTGAAGGAACCGGTATCGATGAAGACACCAATATGAATTTTAATATTATTAACGGTCAGGTTAACCCAGATTCAACAGTTGAATT
>JAKAZS010000128.1 GCA_021815785.1 bacterium | reverse complement strand
AGAAACCATACCCAACAAAAAAGCTACGCAAAACTTTCAATTCATTAATGGTAACGTATATAATCTACCTTTTGAAGATAATTACTTTGATTTAACCACTTGTCAGACCCTACTCCTGCATTTAGCGAATCCGCTTTTAGCCTTAAAAGAAATGCTTAGAGTTACTAAATCTGGCGGTTTAATTTTATTATCCGAACCGGAAAATTTTAAAAACTATTTTTATTATGACAACTTAAATAAAAACCGATTAGTTGAAGATATTTTAGCCATGGCTAAATTTTGGATACTTTTTGAACGCGGTAAAATCATTCATGCGCTTGGCAACAATTCGCCTTGTAGTTATTTACTGTTTCAACTGGCTAAGCTTAATGTAACGAATATTAATATATATCAAAATGATAAAGTCCAAACTCTTTACCCTCCCTACAACACTATCGAACAGCAAATTTTAATTGAAGAATTAAAAGTCAATTTAGCTAGATTTAGTGAGCCTGAACAGTATCAAATAGCGCAAAACTTTTATTTAGCTGGCGGTGGAAGTATCGCCGAATTTAAGGCAACCCTTGAAATTATTAAAACAGATATCCTCAAATGCCTAAAAGCTATAGAAGATAAAGAATATGCAAATGTAACTGGACTAGCAGTTAATCTCATTAGCGCTCAAAAATTATAATATTCGATATTTACAATCTTTCCGTTTTAGCATAAAATAAATTATAAATATTTTTTTATTTAAGGTGATTTATGTTAAAAAATCAATTAGGTTCTAAGTCCAATATTAACATGGCTTGTATGCCGGAAATTGGTGATTTACATCATTTCATGAGTTCGGTTCTTGAACATCCCGGTAAACAAATTAATATTACCTGGCTTACCGAAGATAAAAACGGTACTTATACCCTAAACATAACTTCATTGCCATTAAAAACCGACCCTGAATGGCACCTCAGCCTTAAACGAGGCATATTAAAGCGAACGTTATGGCATCATAATAGTTGCGATGTTTTATTAATCAATAATCTGTTAATCTCCACCTGTAATCCTAATAAAGAACAAATTGATGCTTCGGGTCAAATAGCTACAACAGCTATGCATCGAGCTGCATCTCGATCCAATGATCAATTTTTTGTCAAGACTTCAATGACCGGGATTGAAGCGATGAAAGACCCTAATAAGACTGTCAGTATGGCTGTTTCTACTGATCATGCATTTGGGGATCTTAGTGTGGTAGCCTTGATTTTTGTCTTACGTTCACTCGGTAGCACTAAAGCTACCGGCAAATTAAAACTTAAACATGAAGAAACCGAAGCAGAAATATATTTAGTGGATGGTGAAGTCATTCATGCTCACTTAAACTCCATGGATGGCTTAGATGCCCTTTATAGTTTAATCGAATGGGAAACAGGAATTTATAGCTTTGAAGCTTTAGTCGTCTCACCCATGCGCAGTATTAATACCCAATTGGAAGTAATTATGATGACCGGTATTAAGAATAAAGAAGATGCGACTTTCCTGCGCAATAACAATATTAATTTAAATACAATTTTAATTCGGCGCAACATTAATTTGTCTGATAAAGAATTTGACAATTTAGCATCTCAAGGTACTAATTTAGATTTAAATTTTCAACGAAGTTTTTATAAATACATCGATGACAAATCAACCATTAATGAAATTATTGAACGAACCCATTTGACCCGTGATAAATGGATGTCCGCAATAGTCAATTTGGTTAAATGTGGTTTTGTAACAGGCACAAACAGTGAATCTTGGGGCAAAGGAAAAAAACCTCCCTTACGTCCGAAAAATGTCGATGTTAAAGCTATTGATAAAGTTATGATGACATTAAGACAAAGTGATACTGGTTTATTTACTTATCCAGCCTTTTTATATTTTTTAGAACAGGAATATTTTCGCAGTTACCGTCAAGGAGCCTATTTTACTATTTTAAATGTTCAAATATGGCAATCTCAAGGCGAAAATGACTTTAATTGGCAATGGCTTGACAAAGCTTCTTTAACCGAAGCAATACGACGTATTTCCAAATTAAAACGGTTTGTTGATATTTTTGCCCATTATGAAAATAATGATTATGTCATATTACTACCTAATACAGCCTTAGCTGGAGCCATAACTTTTGGTCATCGGATCATCCGAGAATTATCTAAAGATCCTTTATCAGCAAATATCAATAATGAAAATTTAAAAATTGCTATAGGTATTGCTGGAATTCCTGAAGATGTAAGGGAACTTGGCTTATTATTATCTGCTGCTGAATTTGCAAAAAACCATGCTCAATTGACCCGACATACCGTATTTCCTTACCAGGACTTTAGTAAATAAACAGTAAGTTATTATCTAATAATACTATTACACTGAAAAAAATACCTTGACCAATTACCTATAGAATTAAATTATTATGAATTTATTTCATGACTACCATATTGATTTCAAACTTTTATCTAATTCTTCGACGATACTTACACCTTTATCGATAGCCAAATATCCAGTATAAGATATAACTTGGGTAGTTGAATTTAATAAATTACTAACGGTATATAAATCATCATTAATTGCTTTGCCGACAATTTTAGTGTGATTTTTTGTTGGTGATTCAAATACCGTTGACAATGCCTGACCAGAACTATCAATAGCTCTTAAAGACTGGGCTACAAAAGAATGTAAGGCATGACTATACGGGTTAGATCCAGCATAATTAATATCGGAGAAATCGTTATAAAATACAGCCAATGACATTTTAAGCTCACCGCCACCAATATTAGTGATGCCATCAACAGTAGTACCAATTCCACCTAAATGATTGTAATTATTTTCGCCCCAGGGATTACGAATCGTAATCATATCTGTTTTAGGGTCAAAAGCAATGATACTATAAACATGGTCACTTACAATCGGTCCATCAATATGTCCACCTAAATATTTTTGAAACCTTGGGCCAGCTCCAGCAGTTATTACTTTATTCTGAGCTAAGGCTTTAATTATTTCGGATCTTACCGTTTCTTTAGCTAAACCACCAAAAGTCAATTCACCACTGCCTAAATCCACAACGCCAAATTGAGATGTCGCAACATCTTCATTCGTAAGTAAATGTATAGCTTGAAAATTGTGAGTATTTTTAGCAAAATTACCAATATCACCCTTTTTATCCTTAGTAGAATGAACATCATCATACTTTAGAAATGCTGTTTCAATAATATTAGCCCATAAAGCTTGATTATTTGGTGCATAATTGGTTAAGTCAGCTTTAGTAACATTAATTGGCTTCTGTGTATCCCCAGGAAAAGTAACGGTATAACTACCATCAGAATTTTGACTAATCATATTTTTAATAATTTGTCTTCCTTCCTGACTGTTAGCTAACGACGCTAACGAACTCAAGAAAAAGCAGTCACCATAGTAAGAAGTTTGATCAATAGCTTTTGGCGATAAATTGTGAAAAATTTCGTCAGTTACTGGTTTAGAGTGGTAAATTTTTTCGCGAAAAGCATTTATTAAATTATTTACTTCTTTATTATTTAAGTTTAAGGACAAATCACTTTGTTTATGATGATTTTCTAATCTAGGCTGTGTCATAAAATTAAAACCTGTAGAGAATTAGTAATAATATACATGTTCTATACAGGTTGACTAATTATTTGACAAAAAATTAGAGCTGGTGGATTAATTCTAAGCAGCTAAATATTTTAAAAGTTCAGTCAATTTATTTAAATCTAATTTTAACCCTGGACCCATGGTAGAGCTTAAAGTTACGGATTTAATATAAGTTCCTTTAACGGTAGCTGGTTTTACTTTATTTACCTGATCAACGACGCTAGCTAAATTCTTCAACAGCCGAGTTTCATCAAACGAAAGTTTACCAATGGCCATCTGGACGATGCCACCATCTTTTTCTGCCCTAAATGATACTTTACCGGCTTTTAATTCTTTAACAGCACGTGCCACTTCAAAGGTTACCGTTCCATCTTTAGGATTAGGCATTAAGCCTTTAGGTCCTAATAATTTACCCATTTTCGATAACATTGCCATAGCATCAGGTGTTGCTACTAATTTATCAAATTCTAAAAAGCCATCGCCAATTTTAGTGACTAAATCATCAGCGCCAACAAAATCAGCACCAGCTTCAGTAGCTTCCATAATTTTTTCACCTTTAGCAACTACGGCAACTTTAACTTCTTTGCCAGTGCCACCAGGCAAATTTACCGTTGACCGAATTTGCTGTTCTGATAATTTCGGATTAATGCCTAAGCGAAAATGAACTTCGACAGTTTCATCAAATTTTACTTTATGTGAATCTTTAAGTACTTTCAAAGCTTCTTCAGCAGTCATTGGATTGGGAAATTTATTTTTAATTTCTAATAATTGGCTTTGATGTTTAGTTAATTTAGGCATTTATTTATCCTCATTTTAAAAAATAATATTACTCAGTTATGGTTAAGCCCATGTTTTTAGCTGTACCAATAATCATTAATTCAGCAGCCTCTAATGTATTAGCATTTAAGTCCGGCATTTTTACTTTGGCAATTTCCGCTATTTGAGATCGGCTAATCGTCCCAACTTTAGTTTTGTTAGGCATTGACGAACCTTTTTCAATATTAATCGCTTTTTTTAACAGCTCTGAAGCTGGTGGGGTTTTCAAGACAAAAGTAAATGATCTGTCTTCAAAAATGGTTATTTCTACAGGAACAAGATCGGAA
>JAKAZS010000051.1 GCA_021815785.1 bacterium | reverse complement strand
AATGGCATTGGCAACGCTACCCAAGTTACCGTTCCACCTGTTAAAACCAGTCAGACCCAAAAAGCTAATACTGATAAAGCTAATGGTGGCACAGCTAAACAAGATGTTGAATCCGAATTACACACTCAATTAGATCAAAATGGACAACCAATTACCTTAGATTCTAACCTTAAACAACAACCAGGTCAAACCAATGCTACTGGTAATCTTAATCCAACAACCGGTAAAATTGATACAACCGGCAACCAAAATGCTAATGGTTTACAGCCACCCAACGGCCAGCCATTACCAATTACTCCAAATACGCAGTCGTTAAGCAACTTAATGGCGGACTTAAAAACTCCCGTATTAGGTAATGGTGTTACCCTGCCTAATATCAGTAATGGCCAAACGGCTAAGACTACGGCCAGTGGTAATGGTGCTAATAATACCGCTCGACAAGAATTAGATACTCAAGTATTTCATCTAAATGATGAAAATGGCCGACCGGTAACAGTTGAAACTAGTCTTAAACCAGCGGTAAGTCAAGTCAATAATACTACCACTAATCCTAATCTTCAACAAGGCAATGTCAATATTAGCAACGGACAGGCAACGAATCCAGCGGCAGTCAACCCTTTCAATGGCACACCCACGCCAGTGCTCGGCAATATTAATCCTAATATAATTACACCATTGACGGGCAATGCTACCAGCAATAATTTAAATACTCAAGGCAAAATGCAAAGTCAAGTTCAAAATTCAAATCAAGGTAATGGCAATCAGCCAAATCAGCAAGCCGAAACCGAATTAAATGTTGCCGTCAATCAAGGTAATGGACCAAATATTGTTGACAATAATATCCGCTTGCAGGGAACGACTTTAGGAACACCAATGGCCGGTAGCCAAGCCGGCAATGTTCAGTTTAACAATGGTAATACTGTAAGTCATAGTAATTCTAGCTTGCCTGGAGCCAATCTAGCTACCAATATTCCAATAACACCTCCAGTAGCAGTTCCTGGCTCGCGTTCCTTTAATCCAGGAAGCAATTGGACTGGTACGTCTCGAGCTATAGCTGGGGGTTTAAGTGATGTTGCTATTGCTAACGGCAATGTTGATGCCACCACCACGCCAACATTTTCGAATTATCAAGATGCGCCTTCAATTTCTGATCCAATATTAAAAAATAATGTTAATGATGAATCAGTTCGACCAGCACAAATGTTTACCCAGCCAAATTATATGCATGTATTACCCAGAGGCCTAGCTACTGATATTAGAACGGCTCAAGGTCCAACTCAGGAAACATCACCAACCGGTCGTCCTAATATTGTTGGTAACGGCAAAGGTACGGTTAATCACATCCGTTATGGCGCTAATGCTACCCGTGAACAAGAAGCAATGCAAATGTATGTAGCTGGTTACGCCGGAGCCTTAAACAGTGATTCGGAAGCCTATGATGCTGCTCGTCAATCAGCCCTAACGGCTGGCGAAGATGGTCCACAAGGCGCCATGGAAAATGCCGCTGCTGGTTTTATGGCGTTTAGTGGTGGTAATTTTAGACAAACAGCTTTAGCCAAACAAAGATTCCAACGATCCTTATTTAAACATGCGGTCTTAGGCTCAGAAGCCTATGTATCCGGTCAAAGTGGTAATGCCTATACAGAATATTTACGTGTACGCTATGGCTCGATGACTCCAGATAAACAGGCCTGGTCAACCCATATTATGACCGATCCCGAATCTCCAGAATCAGGCTGGAGTGGTGACAACGGACCAGCAACCGACACCTTGCTGAATGCCGGTATTCCGATTACCGAACCAGCCAGAGCTGCTGCAGCCAATAAAAACTTAAGAAAACTACCTATGTGGGCTAGAATTCCAGCTATCAAAGGTCTGGTAAATTATGAACAAGCTGTTGTCGATAATATGGCTGGCGCAAATGCTCACCCCATGGAAAAAGCTGCCCTGGTTGGTCATATTGGTCCAAATATTAAAGCCCCTGAAGTTGGTGCCGTTACTGCCATATATAGTGAATCGGCTACACCTGATGAAGATACTGGCAATATTGATTTAGTTCAAGAAGTTGCTCGTCTAGGTTCAACACCAATGTATAATGGTGACTATGGCCGCGCCTATAAAAATATTCGTGCTATGATTGGTCATATGGGTAGTAGCGGTGGCAGCAGACATGCAGCCATGCCACCAATGACAAGCGCTCCTGTTGGCATGAATCCATCAACTGGTGGTGGCAATGGTGGCTCTGGCCCAGCCTCCAATATCAGCTACAGCCAACCAGCCAATGGCTTAGGATCTGGCAGTGGTGGCGAACAAACAGTGATGTTAAACTTTGCGGACGAAGCCAATAACCTTAGCCCTAGTACTGGTAATTTAGGTAATATAACTGGTAATTTTGGTCAATCAATTATCGGCCAACCGCAAGTTAATTATGTAACCAGACAAAGTAGCGGTAATAGTAACGGTCAGACGGCAAGAGTGCAAGAAGTAAATGTGACTAATAAGGCTCAAGCCTATAGCCCTAATATTACCGAAAGTGACATTGCGCATCAGGTAAGTAAATCTGGCGCTGATTTAAGCTCTAAAATTCACTCAGCCTCACAAATTATTATGAATTTACACAATGCTGGTTTTAGCAATAATGAATTAGCCCATCCGCAAATAGCTCAAACGGCTTATGAAGTTCATAACAGCGATCCGTCAATGCTTTATAGCGCTAGTATCGCTTCGCGGGTTTTAGGCCCAGCTAATTTCACACCCCAAACCGTTCAAGTTGTGCAACAAATGATTGATTCGGGTTGGTCTGGTGAACAAATTTCGCGACCTGATGTTATAACAGCGCAAAGTATTATGAGTAATTCAGGCTCCAGCATTGCCCCAAGTCCACGTATAGTACAAACCTTACGCAGGGATCCACGCTTTCAGCCATCAATGAATTCCTTTATTCCTAATGATCTTTTAAAAGATCTCGAAAATCAAAATAATTATGGACGCAATAGTTTTGGCGGCAATAATGGTGGCGGACGCAACAATGGCCAAGGACGCAATAACTTTTAAGTAAATGCCACTAATACGCCAATGGCTGCAAAATAAATATGTTTCTTAAAAGTAACATTAAGACTATTAGTTAATAAAGCCTCATAATGTAATACCTGACTGCGATGATGCTTAACATGACTAGCAATTTCACTACTGGTTAATTTGTCAGTTTTATAATCAATGACATGCCAAAAACTATCTTTATCCTGCAAAACTAAATCAGGGATTTTTAAGGAATTATTTAACTTCGTATCTAAAATAGGTAATTCATGAAATATCTGGCTACTAGTTATAAGTAGGTTATATAAATCACTTTGATAAAACAAGTCAAGCAACTTTTGACCTTCATTAATTAACAATTTATATTTTAACGATCTAGGGCTAGCCATGTCACTTGCCAGACTAACAAGCAAATTAGCATTAGGGTAAGCATAATTAAAAGGCAAATTATCCATAATGGTATGAAAATAATTCCCTAAAACCCTGGCATCCAGATTATCGGTATTTTTAAGAAAATGCTTTTGATTATAAGTATCAGGAATTTTTGGTTGCAGTAAATTAGCCGAAATCCCTTCAATTAAACTCAAATCAACAGGTCCAAGCTTAGCCACATAAGGTTGATTAGAATTTGCCAAAGGCAGTAATTCTTGACCAATGGCAAATTGCGAAAAATTAATATTTTTATTCTCTTTAAATTTTTCGGTAAAAAAATCATAATATTGGTTAAACCAGTTATGGAAAATATTTGCTTTGGCCTTAAGCGGATTAATAATGATTAAAGAATCACGAGCTCTAGTCATAGCCACATAAAAAAGTCGTTTTGTTTCAGCTAATTCTTTTTTCTTACGCAATGATTTAACCATCTGAAAGAAATTACATTTTTGTTCATTGTCGTTAGCTTCTTTCGCTGTATTAAATAAAACTCCAAATTCTTCATCAAATAATATTTTATTATTATCACTAATACTTTCACTTTGAAATAATGGCAGAATAACGCAAGGATATTCGAGTCCTTTAGATCCATGAATGGTTAACAATTTAACTTGATCTAATTCATAGGTAATTGCCGGAGCAAAATCTTCACCATATTGGGTAAATAATTCTAAATTACGGATAAATTCACTTAACGTCAATTTATTATATTTATCAGCAATAGCCACTAATTTCCAGATATTCTGGGACTTGGGTAATCCATATTTTTGCGTTAAAAGGATATTATCAAAATTAGTCAAAGTAATGATTTTTGTAAAAAAATCAGCCAATCCAATTGATTTACTAAAAAATATTAATTGCTCAAGGATTTTGGTGACTCGCAAAACTTTAATATTATCAGCTTTACTTAAAATACCAAGAAAAAGGTCATCCGTTAAAAATTCAAGAAAATCTATCGGTTTGGCTAATTTATTATCCGTATCGCTAACAGCAAGATAATTATTTAAATAATTTTCATAATGTATTTTAAATTGTAAAATTAAATCATCAGCAAAATTAAACATTGGTGATCTTAACACTGACACAAAGCTGAAAAAATCAGTGGTATTATCAATGAATTTAGCCAAATTGACGACGTCAATAATTTCCTGACAATTGAGTAAACCCTTTTTACTTAATTTCAAAAATTTAATATTTGCTGCTTGCAAAGCCTTTTCATAAAACTGAAAATCACTGTTTTTGGTAATTAATATGGCAATATCACTATAATTAATCGGTCGATATTGCTGGTCTTTTTTATCGAGAATCAAATATTGACTAATACTAAACTCATTAATTTTAAACACACAGGCGTAAGCTGCATTTTCTTTAATATCGGGGGTCAATAATTTACTGGTACTATTTTCTGATGCTGAAGCCAAATCAGAATTTAAAGTCAAATTAACCACTTCAACACTAGAACCATCTATAGACTTAATTGCCGACATTAAATGATTATATTCACATTCATAATTTCGTTCTAGATTAGCTTTAAGCAAGAACTGAAAGAAAAAATTATTAAACTCAACAATATCGGTTTTACTGCGAAAGTTTTGGTTAAGACTAATGATTTTGCGAGGTTTATCACTAAGTTTAAATGCATCTAACTGATTAATCATTAAACTGTTATTGCGAAAAATATCACGAATATAATTAAAGACTTCAACACTAGCACCTTGAAATTTATAAATGGATTGTTTATCATCACCAATAAAAAACAATTTAGTATTAACTCCAGTTAATTTGGCAATCAACTTTAATTGTGATAAATTGCTGTCCTGAAATTCGTCAAGTAAAATACTTTGAATTTTATCATGATAAATTGCCTGAATTTGTGGATTATCTAAAAGTTGAATACTAAACAAAATCAGATCATTATACTCTACCAGGCTATTACGTTGTTTTAAGGTATTAAAATTTAATTCAACAAGTTTAAGAAAATCCAGAAAATAAGTAATATACTTTACCGATGCTTCATCATTAATATTTAAAGGATAAGGGAATTCATCATTAAAAGTTTTAAGTAAATTTCGAAATTCTTTAAGCGCATTATGTTCACATTTGCGCTTACCAATACGAAAATCTGGCTTAAAATTTTGCATTTGCTCCATAACTAGTTGTAAAAAACTCGGGTCATTTTCAAGAAAATTTAAATGCCGAATTAAATCGATTGCCAGTTTAGCAAACTCATTTAATTTACACTCACTACCATGATTTTCTAATTCCAGAATAAAATCTGTCAAATGATTTTCTTTACTAAATAGCCTTAACTCATTTAAATATAATTTAGCGGCCTTATCTTTAAATTCAACAAAAATTTCCAAGGCCGTCTTATCATAGTAGGACTGAATTATTTCTTTTAATTCTAATGATTTGTTGAGATAGATTTTGATATTTTTGATTATTTCATCAATATCAAATTGATAAAATAATTCAAGTGATGGACTGTTTTGAGCAATTTTTTGACTGATAGCTTCATTACAGGCTTTATCCATAAATTTATTTAAAGTTATATTATCAGTTACACTTACCTTACTATCATAATTAGTTTGTGCGGGATGGGCTTTTAAAAGTTTCTCACATAATGAATGAATTGTTCCAATATGGGCATTATTTAAATCTTCAATCAATTCATGAAAGCGAACATTGCCAGGGGAAGTTTCCAACATAGCCATAAGCCTATTTCTAATTCTCAAGCGCATTTCTTCACTTGCTTTAGTCGTATAGGTAATCGCTAAAATATTATGCGGCATAAATTCCGGATTATTTAATAAAATATTGAGGTAACGCTCAACTAAAACATGGGTTTTACCACTGCCAGCTCCAGCTGAAACCAGGACATTACAATCAATACTGGTTACAGCCTCCAATTGAGTTTCGGTTAAATGCTGACTTAAAATGTTATTCATCGTTAGTATTAGTAAACCCACTTAAATCTTTAATACCACAAATCCCATTATAATTACATGATGTACAGATGTCAGCATTATAAGGAGAAACCGGAAATTTACCCAGCGCAATTGATTGAGTAAAATTGAGTAAATTGGCTTTAGTTTTAGCCAAATAATCATCAAGAGTAACGTCTTTAGCAATAAGCTGTTTTAAAATTTTACCACTACCAATCGATAAATAATAACCATTACTAATGCAGTCACTTTGGTTTTGGGCAATGAGAGCCAAAGCATATATGGGCAACTGGGTATGAATGCCCTGCATAATATCTTTAGTTGAAATATGCGCAGAACCAGTTTTATAGTCAATAATAACATATTGACCATCGGCATCTTTATCGATACGGTCAATTTTGCCACGTATATAAATCACCTTATCTTGATCTAGATTTATTGACAATGGTTCAATCTCACCAAAAGCATATTCTAAAGAATAGGGTTGGCTTTTAGTTATAGATGTATCAAGGTAGGTATTAGTCACAAAACGTTTTAATCTATAAAGATATTCATACTTCTTAAGTTGAAAACGGTTACTATTACTCCAGGCTATTTTGGGTTCAATTTGGGCTAAGGCCTCATTAAAGGAAATATCTAATTGATGCAGAATATCTTCTACAGAATTAAGTTGCAAATTAATGATTTGCTTAAACAATAATTCTAAGACTAAATGGTAAAACGTGCCCAGTAAAGAGCTTTCCAATTGATAATCGGGTTCACGTTTGGGTTTAAGCTTTAAAAGATAAGTTGCAAAATAACGAAACGGACATTTACCATATTCATTAAATCGGGATGGACTCCAGACCATTTCGGCAAAATTAAACGTTGCACAATTAACATCGTTGATTTTACTTTGCATCATTCGCAAAGGCTTAAGCCTATATTCATTTAAGTATTCAATAAAATCACCGCTTTCATTTAAAACTTTAGACTCATGAATATTATTTAAATTCAAATTATTCGTTAAATAATAACTAATAGTACTACGAACAGATAGAGGAATTCTAGGCAGTAATCGATAATTTTGCTGAATAATTGCTTCACTGGCAAAATCAGCTAAATCTTCACCCATTAATTTTTTATTTAACAGTATTGAACTAGTCATTAATTCTTCACCATTAGGATCATAGGTCGGACTGGACAATCTTACATAATTACGACTTTGTTTTATCAATAACTTTAATATGGCATAATCATAGGTAAAATCATGGCGCGGATTAAATAAACTTACACCACAATACCGCCAGCGGCTTAATTCATCTTTAGAACTTAAAGAGTTAAGATTAGCTATACCAGGATAATATTCTTCACATAATCCGGCTATAAAAATATATTTATAGGCTTGATTGGCAGCTTGATTAATACTGGTTACAAGAATATAATCACGATTTAATTTTGGTCGATGAATTGTTCGATTATCTACTTTTTGTAAGAGCAAACGAACAAAATTTTCATAAGTTATTTCGAAAACCAATGGATTAATTAAATTATCCTGGACAATACTTAACAGACAATCACGAAATTGACTAATAGCCTGTTTGCTAATTATTTCTTGCTCTGACGTTAATGGAGTTAATTTTAAGCCTGGAATTATATAGGTATGAATTAAATCCTCAACATAAATAGCAAAATTTTCGAACGAATCTTTGGTATCAGGCAATTTAAATATTTGACTAAATTTAACCATTTTTTCAAGTAAGTGACTCTTATTTACTAAAGCTTTTAACCATTCATTAAGCGATTCAACAACTAAATATTCTTGAGCAAATATTTCGAGATCAAGAATATCAACATCATTAAAAATAACTGTTTTAAAAAATGGTGATTTAATAAGATTAAGCAATTCCAGTCGGGAAAAATTGTTTAACGGCAAAGTAAGTAAATTAATTAAACATTTAATAATTGAACTTTCAGCCAAATTAATATTGTCATCCAAATAATAAGGAATTTTACTGTCATTAAAGATATAATCTATGGTATTAGTATAATATTTTAAATTGGCCACAACCACCAAAATATCATTTAGACTATATTGCTGATTGATAATTAAGTCTTTAATTTGCCTGGCTATAGTTGAAATTTCATCATTAAAATCAAAAGCCTCATAGATTTCTAATTGTCGCAAACGAAAATTATTTTCATCATTTACATTGATAATATTAAAATACTTAGCATACTGCTGGCTAATTAAATCGTAACTAAACTGTTTCCACTGATATTCATTATTACTAAACCCATTGCTTTGAGCATAATCAAAAGACATGGTAATGTTATTGGCACAAGGTAATAACTGGGTTAAAAATTGTAATTGAAGTTTATTAAAGCGATCAAAACCATCAATTATAATATCGCCTAAGTTAAAATTTGACTGTTGACTAATAATTTGAATTAACTGAAAAACTAACTGCCGTTCATCAAGATATTTTAAAGAATTTAATTTATCCCAATAACACTTATATATTTTTGCCAAATTAGTGAATTTAGCATTGCCGTGAAAATTTACGGCCAAGATTTGCAAAATCTCGCTAGGCGTTAAAAAAGCCCTTTCAAATTCATCGATTAAGGTAAGCAAATCTTTGCCTAAACCAGAAGTTAAATTTATAAAATCACTTTCACTAGTTTGAACTTGACTACAGCCATTTAAAAGCATACTAAGACGCAAATCATTCTTACAAATTAGCACTGGACAATTAAGCTTATTAATCAGCATTTTACAAAACTGATAAAAAGTTTGAATTTTAAAACCGGTTATTATTGATTGCGTCTTAGCTAAAGTCAGTAATTTTTCTTTGATAATATCAGCAGATCGCTGTGATGGAACAATAATATAAGTTAAATTACTATATCCATAACTCGTAATATTGGCTAAAGCCTTTGCCAATATTACATTGGTTTTGCCTTGTCGATAAGGTCCTAAATAAAGAGTGATTTTATCAGCCATGCTAATTTAAAAAAAATATATGTATATATTAAAGTAAAAGTCTAATTTAATAAGTTACCACCTCTAAACAACTAGACTAATAAGTTTTAAAGATAGTTACTAGCGGGACTTACTCGATCTTGACCATAGGACTTGATGTGTCGGTTCGTTATTATAACATTTCAACCGGCTTATCAGACAATATTTACCGAAATATTAATATTTTTTAGTAATACAACTCAAGCATTTTATTAACCTTTAACTAAATCTTTGATACTTTCGTATAAACACTAATAGCCTAAGGGATTTTCCCATTGCTTCTATGAATGAATAGTAATACTATTCATTCATAGATAAATTTTACAGTATTTATACTCTTTAAGGAAAAGTAAAAACAATGTTTCAAAATGCCACTGATGAAGAAAAACTATGCCAAATCCTCAAAGCCTATGTTGAAGAATGGGGGCCAGAAAATGTTATTGTAAGCGTACCCAGACATTGGGAAAGTTACAGCAAAGACAGTCTGGGTAAAGTTCGCCTTGAATTTGAAACTGAAAACACTGTTTCAATTAGAGT
This sequence comes from bacterium, assembly GCA_021815785.1. GTDB lineage: Bacteria > Cyanobacteriota > Vampirovibrionia > Obscuribacterales > JAKAZS01 > JAKAZS01. The sequence goes on along the minus strand of JAKAZS010000051.1, from coordinate 13,393 downwards.
TGAATATGATTTTGTCAGAATAAATTATGATGTAACACTTTTAGCAGCTTAATTTTTTAAACCTATAATCAATTCGAGATTGCTAATTTAATTATAAGTATTAACCGGTAAAACACTTATATCAAGGAGTCCAATTTGAACCAGTATTGAAGCAGAATCAAAATAAATACGTTCAAAATGCATTCTATTTCCTTTAAATTCAACAATCACTATAGCAGGAATTTTTACAAATTTTAAAGTTGGCGAGATATTTGGTATCAAATAACACTTTTAAACAATTCATTAGCTGAAATAGCTTTATCACCAATGCGGTTAAATTTAATCCCCCATTGATTGGTTACTTCAACTTTAACGCTTGGTGGATTGGTCGCCATATCCTCAATAATATTATCAATTAAGATCACATGCGTACTATGACCTGTTCGACTTGGCCCAAACAAACTTTCATTGGAATTAGCGTCTACTAATAAGATAATCGGGAAATTGCCTTTATAATTTTTTAACGTGGTAGTAAAATCTTCTGGGGTACGAGCTGCTAAGATTTTACCAGATTGAATATCATTAACATAAGTACCAAAGTATTTGGGTCCAATTAAGACAAAGCTCTTATCTACGCCTTTATTAACATTACCATCGGCGTCAAAATGAGGAACAATTAAATTATAAATGTCAGCTAACTTTACTGTATTAATAGCGGGTTGAGTTTTTAATTGCTGTTCAAAAACCTGATTATTTTTTGAATAATAAAGCATTAATCGTTCACCGGTATCACCAGGATCACCAGGGGTAGGCTTATCTTTAATATACTGAATCAAACCTTGAGCAGTTGGATCAAGCGCCTTAAGCTCAGGTAAAGAGGCTTCACTATAATGTAAATTCACCGCCGCAATCTGAAAGATCTGATTGGCAAAATTACGATAACCATCTAGTTTGATATCCTTAAATAAACTAGGATCAAATTGGCGATTTAAAACAGTAAGAGACTCTTGATCCGGGCGTAACCCCTTCGATCTTGCCACGTCAACGACTTTACCAGTAGGCGAAATCACTTTACCATTTATCGCCGTATCCGCAATGAGTTTAGCTGCATATTGGGGCTCTCTAGTATAAACTCTCTTTTCAACAGTTGTAACATTACAGGTATTGTTTCCACCTTGATCAATTGTATGGGGAAAAGCCGTGTTTAACAGTATTTGCTCGGCCAATTTACCACGGATATCTTTATCCACATAACTTTCAGACCCTGCTCGTAACATTCTATTTATATGATGTATTGTATTAGCAATGTTAATATCACTAAGACCATTTTTGCGCATAGTTTTAAGCGCATTATCCTTTAACAGTATCAAGCGATCACGGCGAGCGGTATCACCAAAATAATGATCGCCTAAAGCTTTTAAAATACTGGTTTCACTAGCTAAATTACTCGATATAGTTGAACTATAGCCATTAGCAAATAAATATTCTTTACTGCCATCAGTACCGTGAATAATTCTTAGACCTGGCTTACTGTTTAAAATTAAAGATCCATCATTACCAAGCGCAACATAACCCTTCCATTCTTTAGGCTCAAATTTAGGAAGTCCATCTTTATCAAAATATTTAATTTGCCAACGATAATTATCTGATGAAGTTAATTCCATAGTGTAGTTATTATTATGATTTATAGTAACTTTTTGCAAGGTATTTTTAGGGCCAATTTCATAGTTAAGGGAAAAATCATTTGGGCCAAAGGCTTTAATAATTTGTCCCTGGGCATTAGCAAAATATCCAGTTTGGGCAATATCTTCAAATTTACTGTTACCTGTATGACTAAAAATTAAATTATTATTTTGCCGTTTATAAACAATATTACCATTTTCTAACTTGTAACCATTAACAATTTTAAGTCTTAACAATGGCCCATCTTCACTAGCCAAATGAATTTCATCGCTAGGTGAAACAATTTTACTGTCCCCTTTATTTAATTTTAGCCATTCATTATTTTGATTTTTAATATAGGTTCCATTAGCAGAAGTATCGGTATAAATAAACTGATTATAATTATGATCGTAAGTAATTTTACCATGTTCGTGACTGATAGTTTTATCGAGCAGATCGCTTTCACCTTTAGGAAAGAGTTTTGACCCAATGGTAGCACTACCATCAGTTAAATTAATTGGCCGCCCATTAAAAAAAACTTCCGGAATATATGTTACTTGCGACTTAAACAGGTCAATTTTTGGACCATCCGGATTCTCAAAATGTAATTCACTATTAGGGTTAATTTCTAGACTTCGATTAGGCATTAGCGCAATATTAAAATCGGTTGAAACGACCGGTTTAATATACACTGGCTTATTAAATTTATTAGTAAATGTTAATTTACCATCATTAAAACTAATCATACTTCGAGCCTGGTATTCAGCAGAATTACCCAAACTATTTAAAAGCTTATCAGATTGAGGCAATTTGCCATCAATAAGAACATGAGCAATATCATTAAAATCAGATCTTTGCGGAGCTTGGGCAAAAACTTCTTTAGCAAAAGTCGGGTCAATCGGATAAATTGGCGGACGAATTGCATTAGGGTAGGCCTGTTCAGCATTTGGCCAAAATGAATTCAATTCATTTTGCTCTTTTTTAAAATTTATACGAGGGTCAATTTTTGAGTGATAGTCTTGAATCTTCGCTTTAGTTTCACCCATAATACCAAAGCCCAGGCTAAACAAGCCCATGGTATAAGCCTGTTGGAAAAGATCTTGGGCTGAAGCTAATTTACCGGTATCAAAGTATGCATTAGTTTCTGTACCCAGGATACTGCCTGGCAATGAAGCTAAAACTGAATTGCTTAAATTATTAGCTAATACTTTCCCCATTACTGTCGATTCAAGCGAAGCCGTTTTAGCCAAACTACTTAAACCAAGACTGGAGGCAGTCATAGTTGAAAACATTAAACTTGAGCTTAGGCCACTTTCCCAACGTTGACCCAAAAAATCAGTTAAATTCTGCTTGTTAGGGCTTTGACCGGGCGTTAAAACAGCTCCATAAGTAAATCCAGTCAGGGCTGATTCTTTAAGGCTTAAACCCAACGCCGAATTTGCACCAGAGTCAACAGCCAATTTGCTTAAAGTTAAACCAATAGAATTAGCTTTAGCAAAGCCTAACGTCTCCTTATTAATCGGCATCAATGCTTTACTAGCAAATTCACTTGAATTTAATTTCAAACTCAAATCTTCAGTTTTACTAAATTCTAAAGCGGTCTTGTCTAAATTGGTATTAAGTAAACTATCCTTAACTAAATTACTAGCAGTAACATCTTCAGCCAAAAATTGTGACCCAGATCCAAGACCATATTTTACAGCGCCACTAGTAAGCATTAACGGTAACAACATCCCCAAAGCCTGACCACTTTGACTGGCATACCAAGAAGCCGTACCAAATTTTGCTGATTGGGGCTGGGCTATAAACTGTAAATGCTTGTCTAATTGCGTGCCGGTAGTCTTATCAATTAACTGGACAATACCGTTTACCGGCTCTTGCAAACCTGAATACACCAACGAATTACCAAAATCCTTTAATAGACTTAAAGTTTTGGAGTTAGGTTTAACATTTTGAGCATTAAGCTTATCAGGTTTTACGAATTTAGCTACATTTTCCATAGATATAATAAAGTAGACAGTACAAAGATTTTGTACCCAAAACTAAGCAAAATTATGCAATTTTAAAATCAACCACCTTTTTAAGCTTAAAATTGTAAAATTTCATTAATAATCGAATAAAAAGCTACTTAAACTTGAAAATTCTGATATTCTAGAGTTGCGGATATTAATATCTTTAACTCTCAAGTCATACTTTAGTTAATTAATCAAATAATCAATTGCCTAATTAACTACATTACAAGGAGCACCAAACATGTCCTGGCGTTGGAAATTAGCAGTTTTAATCGTTTTATTTCTTGGCTTTTCTACCCTTATATTTATGGGGCATGAGACAACTACACAAGCTCCAGCTATTCCGGATAAAGTAACCGATAAAACGGGAAACCTGCTTTTTACCGGTCAGGATATATTAGCTGGTCAAGCAGTTTTTCAAAAATATGGTTTAATGGATGTTGGTTCCATTTTTGGTCATGGGGCTTATAATGGTCCAGATTTTTCGGCTGATTATTTACATCGCGAGGCGACAATCAGCCTTAATAATTTAAGCAATTATAAGTATCATTTAGATTTTGCTAATTTAGACAAATTTAAACAAGTCGAAATTAAAGAAAAATTAACAACTGAATTTAAGCAGAATAATTATAATCCTGTCAGTAAAACCTTACCTTTTACCAACAATCAGGTGTTAGCCTACCAACAATTATTAAACCATTATGATACTGAATTTACGGGTGCTCAAAAATTACCCTTACCCCTTAACTATATAGGTGATGCAAAAGAGCGAATTCAATTAACCCGCTTTTTTGCCTGGGCAGCCTGGGTCTGTTCGACCAATCGGCCAGGTAAAACTTATACCTATACAAATAATTGGCCAAGTGAAGAATTAGTTGGCAATAAGCCACATTGGCCAATTTTTTTCTGGACAGCCATGAGTTTAATTATGCTTGTTGGTGGTATTGGCTTAACCCAATTTCTCATGCAATCTTCACCCGGATTAGGCTGGATGCCGGACAGCAGTACCAGTAAAATTGATGACAATGTTAAAGATTTTAAACCTTATCCTTCCCAGAAAGCTTTATACCCTTATTTTGTAGTAACAATTTTGCTGTTTTTATTCCAGGTGACTTTTGGTGTGGTGACTGCCCATTATATTGTTGAAGCTTCTGGTTTTTATGGTTTTGATATTAGGAATTTCTTACCTTATAGTATAACCAGAAGTTGGCATTTACAATTATCTATTTTTTGGATAGCTACGGCCTGGTTAGCTGGCGGCATGTTCATTGCGCCATTATTATCGAAACATGAGCCTAAATATCAAAATATCTTAGTCAACATTTTATTTGTCGCTATTGTTATTGTAGCTGTTGGTAGCATTACCGGAGAATGGCTCGGGATTAAAAATTATTTAGGAAATTTATGGTTTTGGTTTGGCCATCAAGGCTGGGAATATTTAGAACTAGGCCGGATTTGGCAAATTTTATTAACCGTAGGAATGGTGATTTGGGCTGTAATTATTTTCCGCAGTATTAAACCATTGCTGATTGGCGAAGACCATGGCAGTTTACCTTATATGTTACTGTACGGCGTTTTTGCCATACCATTATTTTATAGTTTTGGCTTAATGTATAATCCGAGTACTAATTTTGCTATAGCGGACTTTTGGCGCTGGTGGGTAGTACATTTATGGGTAGAAGGTATTTTTGAACTTTATACCACAATTGTAGTAGCTTATTTCTTTTGCAGTTTAAAAATGGTATCACAAAAATCAGCTCTAACGGTTATATATGTCGACATTATTCTTTATTTAGGCAGTGGTATTGTTGGTATTGGTCACCATTATTATTGGACGGCTCAACCAGCCATTAATATGGCTTTAGGCTCAATGATTTCAGCTTTAGAAGTAGTACCTTTAACCTTATTAACAGTCGAAGCCTGGAAATTTATTGAATTAGCTAAAGTTAATGGCTCAATAAAGAATTTTTCCCATTATTGGGCAATGATGTTTTTAATAGCAGTTGGTGTCTGGAATTTTGTCGGCGCTGGTATCTTTGGTTTCCTAATTAACACTCCAATTGTAAGTTATTACGAACATGCGACCTATCTTACATCCAACCATGGCCATGCAGCTCTTATGGGTGTATATGGCATGTTAGCTATTGCCGCAATTTTATTTTCGGTACGTTATTTAATAAAAGAAGAAGCTTGGAACAATAAACTAATTGGTATTTCATTTTGGAGTTTAAATATTGGGTTATTATTAATGCTCTTATTAAATATCTTTCCAGCTGGACTTGATCAAATGTTTGCTAGCTTTACGCAAGGTTTCTGGTACGCTAGATCCTACGAATTCACTCATTCACCCCTATTCCAAACCTTTACCTGGCTAAGGGTTATTGGTGATGTTACCTTTATAATCGGTGGAGTATTGCCATTAGTCTACGTAATTTTAGCCGGAATATTTAACTTACGACCATCTATACCAATAAATAGGTCAGAAAAAGAATTATGCATTAAATAATACTAGTAAAAAATCAAAAGGAGTAATTATGATAATTTCCCAAACACTTGAATATGCCCTGCGCGCCGTGGTTTTTATTGCTAATGGTCAAGAGCGATCATATACCACAGCCCAAATAGCCAAAACCACCAAAGTTCCTCAGGCTTATTTATCTAAAGTATTGCAATCACTAGTCAGAGGTAATATAATTCAATCACAACGTGGTTTTGGTGGTGGTTTTATCTTAGCCAAAAACGCTAATGAAATAAAAATATTAGATATAGTGGCAGCAGTTGACCCAATGGAACGGATTCACACCTGTCCACTAGAATTAGCTACTCATGGAACAAATTTATGCAGCCTGCACAAAAGACTGGATGATGCAATAGCTACAATGCAAACCACTTTTTCTGGCACATCAATTACCCAAATCGTAAGCCAAGAAAATGCCATATTACCAATGTTTGAATGTCCAAAGCTTGAGGATGTTTCGTAATTACCAAGGGATAAAAGTAAAATCAGCGGTAACCTATTAAGTAAAAAAATCAATAATTCAATAATAAGAAGGATTTAAATTCATTATGATAATTTCCCAAACACTTGAATATGCCCTGCGTGCCGTGGTTTTTATTGGCAGTGGTAATGGCACACCGTTTACCACATTACAGATATCACAGGCAACTAAAGTGCCCCAGGCTTATTTAGCTAAAGTATTACAATCACTGGTAAAAGAAAAAATTATTCAATCACAACGTGGTTTAGGCGGCGGATTTATTTTAGCTAAAGAGCCTGCAAAAATTAAAATTTTAGATATAGTTACAGCTGTTGATCCTATTGAACGAATAGTTACCTGCCCACTTAAATTAAAGTCTCATGGAAGCAATTTGTGTCGTTTACACCAACAACTTGATGATGCCATTGCTTTAATCGAATCAACCTTTAATACCAGTACCATAGCCGATCTAATAAACAAACCTACTACAGTTAAGCCTTTGTGTGACTTTCCCAATCAAAAAATTGTTTCTTGAAATATTAAGGAGGAATGAACCATGACGATAACTACAAACACAACTTTAAAAGAAATTCTTGATCTCCATCCTGAAGCTGCATCAATATTTATAAAACATGGCTGCGATGTAAACAGCGAATGTGACGAAAGTATTCATGATACTGAATTAGAATTATGTGAAGCCATGTGTCATTTAGATGACTTAGATGGTTTGATTAAAGAATTACAAGCCTTATTTGCTAAAGAATAAATAATTTAAACTAATAAAACCGTATTTCAAACCAAATCAAATATTAACAAGTTTAACTTACGTTAAATTAAGGTTTACGTGGAGAGTAACATTATAAATTATCGATTTTATTTCATTAACTTATAAACTTAAAAATATAAATAATTAATTAAAATTAGACCAAGTCAGGTTTTAAGTACTAAACTAGCAAGAAGTAAAGTATCAAACTAAATCTTAGGGAAATCAGTCTACCAACAATGAATAAGTCAATTATGCTTAACATACCTGATTTAAGCCATAAAGTTGTCATTGTCACCGGTGCTAATAGTGGTATTGGCTATCATACTGCACTCGAACTTGGATTAGCTAAGGCTAAAGTTATATTAGCTTGCCGTAACCTAGAAAAAGGACAATTAGCCTTAACTAAAATGCAAGCGTCCTGCCCTAATAGCGATTTTATCCTTATGCCTTTAGATTTAAGTGATTTAAACTCAATTCATAACTTTGTTCAAGAATTTTTAAATCAATATACGCAACTCGATATCTTAATAAATAATGCTGGAATTATGGCTATACCTAAAAGAACCATTACCAAAAATGGTTTTGAAATGCAATTTGGTACTAATCATTTAGGCCATTTTGCCTTAACCGGTCTTTTGTTAAAAACCCTCATCCAGACAGACCACAGTCGTATCGTTACAGTTAGCAGTTTGGCGCATAAACGTGGGAAAATAAATTTAAAGGACCTTCAAAGCGAAAAGCATTACTCACCTTGGGGCGCTTATGCTCAATCTAAACTCGCTAATTTACTATTTGCCTTTGAATTAAATCGCTTATTTAATCAACATAATTTATCACAAACTAGCTTAGCCTGTCATCCCGGCATAGCCAAAACCAATATTATCGAAACCGGTATGCAGGCCAACGGCAAAATAACCTTTCTCGGCAATATCATGAATTCACTAGTTGGCCTGGTTTCACAAACGGATTATGATGGTGCCTTACCTACAATAGAAGCCGCTACAGTTCCTACTATTAATGGCGATACATATTACGGACCAGATGGTTTTAATGAATATACAGGTTTGCCAAAATTAGTAAAGGCTAAACCTAAAGCCCACGACCTTAAAATGGCTAAAAATTTATGGCTGTTATCCCAGGAATTAACCAAAGTAAATTATGACTTTAATTAATTGCGTTAAATTAAAGCCAAGCCAACAAATCAGTAATAATTGCAATAAATTATTTTTAAATTTACTTATTGATTTTACTCGTATAAAACTTCAGTTTAATTGTTTCTAGCGTTATTAAACCATCTTTGACTACTGAATCAATAACCGGCAGAAAATTTTCAATATTTTTAACCGTATCATTAAATTCAATAATAATTGGTAAATCAGTAGACAAACTTAATATTTTTGCACTATGAATTTGACTATGCGATCCATAACCTTCCATGCCCCTAACAACAGTTCCTCCAGCTAATTTAAATTGGATAGCTTGTTTTAAAATCCACTCATATAAAGTCATATGATCATGCCGGTCACTTTCACCAATAAAAATTTTTAATTTGTAACCTTCAATAAAATCATGCATAATTACCCAATCCTCGATAAAATATAACCTAACCAGACAAAAACATAGCCTAAAACAATGTGCGTTATAACATTAATTAAAGCATAAAAGAATTCACTACTTTTCATTAACTGAAACGTTTCAAAGCTAAACGTCGAAAATGTCGTATAACCACCCAAAAAACCAATAAATAACAAGGCTCGCAACGTATCATTAAATAAGCCTTTGTTTTCAGCTAAGCCTCCTAATAAACCTATAATAAAACTTCCCGTCACATTAACAACTAATGTACCTAAAGGGAACGGGATACTAACTAAATTTTGAATATTTTTAGCAATAAAAAATCGCGTCATCGATCCGACACCACCACCAATAAATATCATTAACCAATTCATTTTAATTCGACCTTATATTTGCTTTAACGCTAGTTTCAATTTTGTCTAAATCATTTAAATAATTAGTATAAGTCATACTCGGCAAATTATTAATTTTTTTGTTTTTGAAATAATCAATCTGACTTATAGTTAAAAAGCGCAAATTGTCAACCATGGCTATCCCCGTCCCACAAATAAAAGGGATACTACCATCAGCAACTAGGGTTTGAGCTTCTTGAGGGTGACGATAATATTTAAAGCCAGCTACCATACCACAAACCCCTAAAGCTATTTTAGTACTGCCAACAATTGTAGCAATAGGAATTTGAATATGTGCCAATCTTTTATTTTTTTCATTTTGCTTAATTATTTTATTTAAATCTCCTTGCAAAAGAAATTGTTGCTGTTTATAAAAAGTCAACCTAGACTTTAATGATTGATTGATGGATTTATCTTGGGGGTGTTTAGCAACCATAACAATTAAGCTATTTAAATTATTATTAAATTGATTTAGATTATTTTGAAAATCAATTACTTCACGTTCTTTTAACTGATTTTTAGCAATAGTTTTAACGATAACTCGATTAACTCTACTAACTATGGGACCCAAAATAATTAAAACACCAGACAAAGTAGTTAATAAAAAAGCCGGCCCATTTATTTTCGGATTTCGATCATGAACTGAAATTATCCCAATCAGATTACCTAAGGCACCAGTCGTATTTTTTAAACTATCCATCACAAACATTGAATTCTGAAATATATTAAAAGCTTTGGTTTGAAGATGAAACTGATTATACTGACTAATTAAAGCATGTTGCAAAGTTTTTTGAACGTTAACTTCCTGCAACTGTATTAGATTACTATTTTTCAAATTCAATTCTTGGCCTAATGAGTTTAATTCATTATTTAAATTATTAACATGTTTAATGGCAATCTTAGGAATAATGTTTTTAGTTTTTAAATTATAAAATTTTTTAGTTTTTAAGAACAATTCATAGACTGGTTCAATACCACCAACAAATTGTCCAATCATTTGCGGCATTAAAGAATATTCTAAGGTTACCGGATGTATTTTAGCTGGGTCGTTTAAATGCTCTTCGCGAGCAACCAAACCCACAATTAAACCAGCATTTACTCCAGCAGCACTAGCCTCTTGACCGGCAAAATAGCGATAAGGTAACCAATTACTTTGTCGGTGATTTTCATAATTAAATAATAGATTAAAACGAGATAACTCAATTTCTTTAAGTACTATTTCATTAAATGACTTTTCTTGCTCAAAATTTAAACTATCTTGACTAGCCCAAGACCAAGAATTTAAATTTAATAAAACAAGTAATATTAATACTTGGGTAATTTTATTCATAAATACGCCCTTACTCAATATGCATACAACGAGTTACACACATACAACCATTTAAATTTTCTAGGAGTTATCAGCCGAGTAAGGCGGTTAAAAGTGAACCCCATCACTTGTTTAAATAATACCAAATCTATGTTGTTTTGACAAGAAGATAGAAGTTCAAGCAATTGACAACTAAAACTAACTGTTTAATAAATACTTTTAAATAAATCCTTAGCTAAAACTGCCTTATTACCCATATGATTAAATTTACTGCCCCATTGATTGGTAAATTCCACTTTTAGGTTAGAATCTTGGCCTGGGGAATCGGCTTTAATATCATGCAAGACAATAACATGGAATTTATGACCACCACGATATGGCCCAAATATTCCTTCATCAACAGATGTATCTATTGATGCAATGAGCGGAAACATTTGTTTTTCTTTAGCATATTGAAGAAATTTTTCAAAATGCCTGCTTTCATTAGTATAGGAGACTGAACCATCTTTAAGCGAGTCTACTATTAAAGGTGCAACGTTTTTACCTACCACCACAAAGCCCTTATCTTGACCAGGATGGGGCTGATCGTAATTATCAAATGCTGGTACCAGATGATTATATAAATCAACCAGGCGATGGGAATCGATATATGGTGAATCTTGAATTGTTTTTAGTTCTAACTTATGATTGGCATTTAACGAATAAATCTGTAATTTTTCACCAGTGTCATTAGGACGAGTTGGATCTGGAACAGTTTTACTATATTGAACAATATCTCCTGGCTTAGCTTGTGCTAAAGGAAAAATATTATAATAAATGTTAACGGCTGCGTTTTGGAATATTTGATTAGCAAAATTTCTTATTCCATCAATTTTTATATCTTGATATGGTAATGAATCAGGGCTAGAATCGAAACCATTACCTAAAACATCTAAAGATTCTTGATCCGGATCTAAGCCACCACTGCGACCAATATCAATAACTTTACCATCAAAGGTAATAGTTTTACCATAGATAGCTGCATCAGCTATTAGTTTAGCAGCTCGCTGAGGCGATCGTTCGTATAATCTAGTTTCTATAGTAGTTACATTACAAGTTTTATTATTACCTTGATCAATTGTTTTCGGGAAAGCTGCGTTAAATAATACCTGTTCAGCAAGCCTTGATCTTATTGGATCCGACAGATATCCTTCTGATCCACTTGCCAACAAACGGTTTACGTGATGCAAAGTTACGGCAATTTCATTATTACTTAATTGTTTTTCTTGTCCAAATTCAATAAAATTATTCATCAAATCATGAAATCTTGACTGCTGATCGATATCACCAAATTTAGTGGCAACTAGAGCTTCTAATATTGCTGTTTGCGTATCTAAATTAGCTTTTTTTACATCAGTGAAACCGTTTTTGTAAATTTTTTCTTCGCTACCATCCAGCCTCTGAATAAGTTTGTCACCATTATTACTTTCTAAAATAAGCGAACCATCCTTAGCTACCTTGATTAATCCTTCAACGGGCTGAGCTGTTGAATTGCCAAGATTTTGAGCATGCATAATTCTGGCTGTATAATTAACACCATCTTTGGATTTAAAGATTATTTGATAATTATTGTTATGATTAATTTTAGCCTCAGTTAATTTCCATAAACTGTTATACTGATAATTGATTTCCATATTATTTGGCCCAAAAGCTCTGATTATAAGACCTTTATTATTTGTTTCATAACCTGTCCCAGAATCAGTAATATATTCAATTTTTCCTGATGGATGATAAATAAGATCGCTATTTGCTCTGCGAAAAAGGATACTACCATTATCTTGATGATAGCCATCCGTAATTTTCAGATTTAATTTTGGTCCAGTTTTACTACCTAAATAGACCTCATCATCTGGCGATAAAATCATACTATTACCATGTTTCAAATGCGTCCATTGATAATTTTCATCACGAATAAAAGTACCATTAAGTGAGGTATCAGTATAAATAAATTTTTGATGAATATTAGAATAGGTTAATTTACCATGCTCTGGTGATACCATCAAATCCAAGATATCTTTTTCACTGGAATTAAATAATTTACTGCCAATTATTTTACTTGAATCATTCAAAAAAATCGGCTTTCCATTGATATATACTTCTGGTATGGCCAGAATTTGCTTTGTCAAAATTGGTATATTAGGTCCATCAATAGAACCTAGCGTTAATTTACCATGTGGATTAATATCAATGCTTTGACCTGGATATATCAACCTAGAATCAGTACTATCGGGGTCTTTAAGATAAACATTGTCTTCAAATAAATTAGTAAAAACTAATTGCTGATTATTGCTAGTTATCATTTTAGCTATATCCATTCCGGATAAAAGATTATGCTCATCTATAACTTTTGGTTGAGCTAACGCTGATAATTGAGCATTTTTTTGACTTTCTAAACTGGAACCGGCTTTCAAACTATGCACCGCTCTTAAAAATGCATTAGCATCAAAACTAGATAAGGATGGATCGATTGGTGGTTTTAAAGCATAGGCTTTAAAAGGATCAAAAACTAATTGTGAATTATTTACGGGTTGATCTAAACGTTTAATTGCATTAACTTTAAACACTCCTAAATCATTACTCAAGCCAAAACCAAGGCTAATTAACGACATCGAATAAGCCTGTTGAAATAACTCCTTACTACCAGCTAATTTACCGGAATTTAATAAAGAGTTACTTTCAGT
>JAKAZS010000127.1 GCA_021815785.1 bacterium | reverse complement strand
ATTAACAACCTTACTTGACATTTAGATTATAATTTGTTAATCTGTATTTATCATGAACCGCGCGTTAAGTTTTTACTAGGTAGAATTTTAAAGCCAATGAACGAGACTTCTAAAATTTCTGACATTTCAGATAAGGATATAAGCAAAAACAAGCTGCCATCTTCTCTGGAGGCATTTGCAAAGTCGGTTTACTCAAGATCTAAGACTGTCGATACCAGCCAAAAAGCAGTCTCGGACTCAGCCTTAGACGTTGCTGCCAAGCCTGCTGTGAAACCTGAGAATCAATGGACAGTAGCTGTAGACCTTACTTTATCGCCATATATCCCCGCTACAGACGGTCAAAAAGGTTACCAGTTAGGTGGTAAGTCTCAATTAGAACAAATTGAAAAGCTTAGAAAAGAAAGTATTAATAAACCAGTTACTATCATTGCGCAGTTGGTTGTGCCCTCTAGCGATTCACCTTCAAGTCCTCCATCATCTAAATTGGAGCGATTTGAAATTAAAAATGGAAAAATAACTAAACTAAAAACTGAACCATCGCAGGGTTTTTCGCAAGATGTTAAAAGTCTTTTGGCTTTAGCTGCCAGCCAAGAACCAGCGTCTAAGCTTGGGCTTATAGTTCAAAGCCACGGTGACGGAGCTGGTGGACTTGATGGCGATAATGGTCCAACAACGCTTAATAAATTTGTTGACGCTGTAAAAGAAGGGTTACAAGGGTCTGGACATAAACAACTGGACATGCTTGATTTTGATTCATGTCTTATGGGTACCAGTGAAGTTTTGGATAAAGTTAAATCAATTACTTCTCACGTAGTTGCTTCAGCTGAATTGGATGAAGGTAATCAATATTATGACGCCCAAAATCTTAAGGCCATACTTTCTGATGTCCTTAATAAACCAGCCATGACTGGCGGTCAACTAGGCGACGATATAGTGGCTGAGGCCAATAAAGGAGCCAATGGAGACGTTCATCATAAAAACGGATCAACTGAAAGCGGAACCCATGTTTTAGCTGAGTTTGATTTAAAGCATTACGAACATTTTAATAAAGCATTTAACCAATTCGGTAAAGATCTTAGTCAAGCTATGCAAAACCCAGCTAATTTAAAACAAATTCAAAAAGATATTGATGATACTTTTAGGTATTCTGCGCCGACGGACCAACACCAATTAACCGACCAGCAAACGCGTGATTTAAAAACCTTTGCCACCTCGATAGAAAAGGATATTAAATCTGGTAAAATAATTGACCCAAAAGGGGACCTTTTAAAATCAGCTGATGGTCTTCTCAAGGCAGAAAGTCAATTAGTAACTTCGTTTCATGGTGATACTTACGGCCACTATAATAAGCTTGGTGGATTGAGCACTTTTTTACCATCAGCCTTATCTCAGAATATTCAGCATCATGTTGATGATATTTCACCGTTTAGATCTTTATCAAAAGGACTAGAAAAATTTATTTCCGACAAGAATTTGTCTAATGATGAAATTAAACGAGTGAAAGACTTTGTCGATGGAAGTTTGAAAATGCTGGAGACTATGATACCAAATGATCAATCTTCGCAGCTTTCTAGTTTAAAGGCGAATGTTAAAGAGCTTGACCAAAGCTCGAATAATGAAAATATTCAAAAAGCTTTAGCCAAAATTTATGCTGAGTCAAAAATACTTGAATCTTCACAAATTTCACAGAAATTTGATAATCAAATTGGTCATATGGCAAAAATAATTGAAACCAATAATTTTAATAGTGAACAAAGTCCAGACGATCCAGGCTGGAACGCTTTTCTTAAAAAATTAGAAGAGCTAGACCTTAAATAACTTATAGGCTTGTTTTAATTACTTGAATTTCTTCTGGCTTATTACAAAATAGTCGCGTTTATTATTGCGATACCAGTAATTTCCTGTTTTAAAAAATTCTTTAAAGTCAGTCATATGATAGTCATAAATTGAAACTTTAATAATATTTGGGTATCCGTCCGGTAAAGTGCATATAAGATGTCATGGCTGTAGATTTAAGCCATTAAGTTAAAATTTGCTCTAATTTATAATTAAGATAATTAAAGTTAAAATTTATTTTTAAAAATTTC
Source organism: bacterium (assembly GCA_021815785.1). Taxonomy (GTDB): domain Bacteria; phylum Cyanobacteriota; class Vampirovibrionia; order Obscuribacterales; family JAKAZS01; genus JAKAZS01. The sequence goes on along the minus strand of JAKAZS010000127.1, from coordinate 2,747 downwards.
AATTTAAAGATCGTCAATTTCAGAATAACTTTTATCAGCGAGTTTTTTAATTACATATGTTAAGTAAGCACTTGGGTTAACACCATTTTGTTTGCAACTTTGAATAATTGAAGCAAAAATTGCTGCTGTATGCCCACCATTGTTACTTGTAAAAAAACAACCAATTTTTTCGACCAATAACAATTGGTTTAATTGCTCTTTCTGCCTCATTATTATCAATGTCCAAAAAACCTTCTTGAGTATACACCATTAATGAATCATAATTATTTAAACAATAGTTAATAGCTTTATTTAATTGGCTTTTAGGTAACTCAATCCTACTTTCTTCTATTAACCAATCTCTAAATGCTTTAAGTATTGGCAATGATTTTTCTTGCCTGGCTGCTTTTATTTCCTCATAAGTTAGACCTTTAACTTCAGTTTCAATTTTATATAATTTTTGAATTATACATAATGCTGTTACGCATTTTTCAGGTGCAATATCTTCAATATTTTTAAAGTAGCGCCTAGCATGAGCCCAACAACCAACTTCCTTGATTATACCTTTAGCATAGATTTGATCATAGCCACTATAGGCATCAGCTTGAAGATACCCTTTATAGTCTATAAGAAAATTTTCTGGTCCTTCGCTTTTTCGATTTTCTGTAAAATCATAAACTGTATAATTATGTTCTTTGTTACCTACATAAGTCCATATTCTTGATGTTTTAACGTTCTTGTTATTCTTGCCAGTTGAATTCTTGATTAAATTAACCGTTGTATCATCAGTATGAATTTTTTTTGATTGTAAAATTTTTTCTTTTGTGCGATTTTGAACTAATAACAACAATTTGACTGTTTTAATAAGCCAATCACACATTGTTTGTTTTGATATTTTAGCACCTTCGGCTTTAAATTTATTTTGTAAGCATTTGACAATTTTACACCATTTAAAATTTCACCAATGCCTCGATTAAATTACTCATACTGACTTCATCATTGGGTATTCTAATTTTAAATTGATCGTTAAGCATGATTTCAATACATTTTTGGTTATTAACTAGCTGAGTTTTAAAACTATCTTCAACTTTTACAGGTAAAAATAATGGTTTGTCAAACAGTTTTTGATTTTTAACAACCCTCCTGTATTTATAAAATGTTGATAAAGCTATGTCTTTTTGCTTGCAATAACCTTTATCGGTCATTTTACTATTGGAAAAACCCATAATTATATTCTGCCAGTCTTTTGTGACTTTATTTTCTTTAAGTGCCATTTATTTAGTCCTGTAGCTTGGTGCAGGTGTATTAAATTAACATTTGATTTTTACTTTTAAAAGTCTGTAGTTTACCGGACGGATACAATTAACAAAGATTCTTTCAATATGTTAAAGTTGGTGTTTGAGGCAGGCTTTGTGTGTTGGTATTTATTTTGTCTTTTTTGCATTGTTTGGTTTGAATTTGTGGTTTTATTTCTTTATGTGTCAATGGCTTGCATATTCTTGGGTCTTGATATGATTCTTGTGGTTTTACCTTAATTTGATTGCCTATAAATTTACTGCCTTTAATAATTTCGTAATTTGTTGTGGCATTATCTTTTATTTGTCCAGTTAATTTATCTTTTGGCTTTACTGGTTTTTCTTCCAATGGGATTAATGATACCAATCCGAATTTGGTCAATATTTTTTTGAAATTGTTTTTAGCATCAAACCCATTTTCTAAATTGTTTATATTCTCAAAATCTTTAATCTTATCTATTGTACTCATGCGCTCATCGTTGGCGATTAGAAAGCCTTCACCATTATACCAATCCACTCGTGACAGAGATTGAAATTGTTTGCTATTAATAGGTGAGTAGATCGAAACAATTTCATTTTGTTGTACCTTATTGATTCTATTAGTTGCCTTGTCAATATAAATTTGGAATGAGCGCGTTTTGAGAATTAAATTGTTATTTTTGGTATTCAAAATTTTCAAGTCCATAGTTATATTTTTAACTTGTTCTTTATCAGAATCTATACCTGAAATTTTTGGGGTTTGATACAAAGTCCAAATATTGCCATGCTTATCTTTTTGAACTCCCATTTGGTAATCTGTTTGAGATAATATGGGTTGTGATGGCAGAATTACTTTATCTCGAGTTAAAATTGTTTCATATTTTCTATGCCAGTTTCCAGCTATCCATCTAGGTATTATGTACCATTTCGTAATTTTATCTGTTGCTGGAAGATTTTTTTCATTGAATATATTACCTGCTCTGAGCTTCATTGGTAAAGGCGGAACTTTTTTTGAAATTATAAACGATCTTAAAATCGATAATTGGCCTCGAAGAAGTGGTTTAGAATTTTGGGATTCTGTTGATTTAGCATCAGTTGTATCAAGAATTGGAGTGAGATAGGCTGATTTAGTTTGTTTTTGGGCTATAGTATAAGATTCTGTGCTAAATATTGCTTGAGACACAGTAATATAACATATTATAATTCGAACACAGGCTTGAGAAATTTTAAGCATTGAGAAATTTTTTCTCATTAATAATTGAAGTGGATCTTATTTTTCAGACAGCTTTATTCTAATTTGAGAGATATTGTTTAAAAAGCATACCATAAAAGTATCCGTTCCACCAGTGCGACGTGAAAAGGCTGAAACTGATAAACTCTTAAATGAACTTGGTATAAGCATCGCTCTAGGCAAATTAAATATGGCAGATTTGGTTAAATGGCTAATATTTGGTGCGCCAGGCAAAGTCTGTGTAGGAGGGATAAAATGTACAT
>JAKAZS010000050.1 GCA_021815785.1 bacterium | reverse complement strand
ATAATCATTTTGTATCAGCAGAATCTAATTAATTTTTTTCTAATTCTTTTAGACTTTAATTAATTGCTTCATTGAAAATTTTATTGTTCCATTATTCTTATATCGCTTAAATAAAGTATTGACTTTGTTTTTAATCATTATCTTAAATTAACGTTTATCAAATAACATTAGCATTTAAAATTATGATTTTTTAAAGCCATAAGAAAAATAAATCACTACACCAAAAACTAGGTAAATTAGATAATATATCCATACTTTAGCTTGTAAGCTTAGCATCAACAAAAAACATGTAAAAATTCCTAATACAGGAATTAAAGGAACAAAGGGACAATGAAACCCACGTTTAACCTGTTTAGCTGTTTTACGTAAAATCAAAACGCCTAAACATACTAAAGCAAAGACAAATAAAGTGCCAATATTAGTCAATTCAGCAGCGTCACCAATATCCATAAAGATGGCAAAACCAGCAACCACAACTCCCATTAAAATTGTTGACAAATAGGGTGTTTTAAATTTTGGATGAAGTTGGGCAAATACTTTAGGTACCAAGCCATCTCGAGCTATCACCATAACAATTCTCGGTAATCCTAATTGAAAGACTAAAAGAACACTAGTCATGCTAGATAAAGCTCCAATTGAAATCAATAAATTACCCAAATGGTTATGACAAAGAATCATGGCTGAAGCAAGCGGAGCTGAATCACCGACATAAGAACTATACGGCTTAATTCCAGTTAGAACTAAAGCCACCAGTGAATAAATTATTGTACATATGCTAAGAGCACCGATCATCCCTAAAGGCAAATCACGTTGAGGATTTTTAGTTTCTTCAGCCATTGAACTAACGGCATCAAAGCCTATAAAACTGAAAAAGACAATGCCCGCACCACCAAGTATGCCTGAAACTCCACCTGGAGCGAAGGGGAACCAATTATGCGTATTAATTTGCGTTGCGCCATAAAATATAAAATACAAAATTGCCGTAATCGTTATGGATAAAATTATTTTATTAGCTATAGCACTTTCTTTGACACCTAGTACCAAAATTAAAGTAATTATACTGACAATGACTAAAGCAGGCAGGTTAAAGGCAATATGAAAGCCAAATATTGTTGGCAAATCAATACTACTATAACAGCTTCTTAATTCGTGATTGTCAAGGATTGCTTTAATCTTTAAATTAGCGTCGTTTAAATTTGTCGTTAAATACAGTGGCAGTTTAAAACTAAATAATTCATATATTAACTTGATAAAATGCTCTGACCAGCTAATTGAAACAGCTATATTTCCAACTACATATTCAAGAATAAGATTCCATCCGATAACCCATGCGGCAAACTGTCCAAGGCTAGCATAAGCATAAGTATAAGCCGATCCCGATACTGGTATCATTGAAGCTAGTTCAGCATAGCATAATGCGGCAAAACCGCAAGCAATTGCCGCAAGAACAAATGATAAAACAATACTTGGGCCAGCGGGGGCTCGACCAAATGAGACATGTAAAAGTTGGTTGACAACCGGTGTATTTAGCCAATTATGAGTTGTAGCCATGATTAAACTTGTACCAGCAGCAGCCTGACCTACTAGAGCAAATATTCCTGAACCGATTGTTGCACCAATACCAAAAGCAATTAGATCAATAATGCCTAGGCTTTGTTTTAATTTACCAGAATGACTAGCCTCATCCACCATTAAATCAGGTGATTTGGTTTGAATTAGTTTTGACCAATTTGCCATACGATTACCTTAGTTTAATTGTTTTCACTACTTCATTGCCAGCTGCATCATATATTTTAAATATTATACTTTGAGCTTTTTGAGGGATTTTAATATCATTAACAACAAATTCCTTAACTTGAGGATTAGTATAATCATCTTGTGCTGTAAGGGCATATTCATAGCTCGAATCAAATTGAAATACAGCAGCATAAATTGCAATATTATCACTAGCCTTTAAGAAGAAATTTAAATGGTGGTTCGCAAGCATTTCAATTTGAGCTTTAATCAATTTTGGCTTGGTATTGTCAATAACTACGGGGATATAATAATGAGCACATTTGTGATTGTAAAAATTAGACAGCTTATCGCTTAAATCGAATCTGAACAGATGTTTCCCATCATCCAGCTTGGTTGTATCTAATTCAAACTTAAATGTATTAGCTGATTTTACCGAAGAAGTTATGAAATTTTTATTATCTATATTTTTTTTGCTGTCGGAGTTGTTATCAGTTGATTTAGTGTCTTTATCTTTGCTACTGTCTTTACTGTCGGAGTTGGTATCGGCTGATTTGGTGTCTTTATCTTTGCTACTGTCCTTGCTGTCTGCCTTGGTATCAGTTGATTTGGTGTCTTTATCTTTGCTACTGTCCTTGCTGTCGGAGTTGGTATCGGCTGATTTGGTGTCTTTATCTTTGCTGTCGTTTTGGTTATTAGTCTTGGTATCGGATGGCTTGTCATTGTCCTTGTTATCTGACGCTGTCTCAGTTTGCTTAGTGCCCTTGTCTTTTTTATTAGCTTTAACATTTTTAGTTTTACTTGATTTTTGCACGTTTGAATCGGCTTTTTCAGAATCATTTTTTATAACCTGACTAATGATTTTATAGGTTTTACCTCCATCACTTGAAGATCTTAAGGCTAAAATCAAGTTGTCATTGTCGATATCATGACCAATAGCCGTAATTGGTACTTTCTTACTAAGCATTTGATTTACCGTTAAAGATACGCTTGTAAAATATGGCATATGATTGGAGTTTAATAAATCAATAATAACTCTTCCTACAATGTTAGCAGGTTCGTTAAAAGTTAATTTATATTGAAAATAGCGGTTATCTTGACTATTTATGGTGAAGTAATCATTAGTATTATTCGATATAGTTTGGGAAAATGGTGACCAGGTATTATTTGGTGTTGAAGAATTACCAGTACGAGTTTCAAGTTTAAATGATTGATTAAAATTGGTATCGTTCAGTAGTAATTTGTTAAGCAGATTAATTCTTAGCCATTTTGAATTATCACCAGCATCAAAGACTGGTGATATATAATCGTTAACACTACTATTCTTGCTTGAAATTTTTTCAATCATCGCACCATTACGACATAACATAAAAGCATCACCGCTATTGTTTTTACAAGCTGCAATAACGGCATCAGTATGAGTATGTTTAATGGGAATAAAATATGGGCGGTTAAGTAGTTCATCATTGCTAATCATCGTAATATCACCTTCAGCATCTCCAGCAATTATACGTGCATCAGTATTAAATAAAGTGTAAAAGGCTTGACTGTCACCAATTGGTGCCAACTGACCATCTTTGTCTATTTTAATTAATTGTCCTTTATCGTATGTACTTAGATAAATATTGTCTTCTTTATCTTTAGCGATACCAGTTATGGTTGAGTTCTGGCTTTGGTAGATGGTTTTTAACTTAAAATCATTGTCAAGTTTATAGAGAATTCCTGATTGACTGGTACCAACGTAGATACTTTTATCAAAATCAAAGTAATTAATCGTTGTAACATGATTACTATCTGTTTCTATTGATTTGAGTGCATCCGTTTTAGCTTTTAAATTCAATTTATATAATATACCTGGGTTAGAAACACCAATGTATAAATTGTCATCAGGTGTATAAGTTAAACAGTTAATAATAGATTCTTTTAATCGGGTAATTTCTTTATATTGGAATTTATTCGGTTGATTAGCACTAAATAGTTGATTGAAACAGACAATTTTCCCAACTGGACAAAGAGCTACATACAAATTTCCCTGGCGATTAATGCATAGTGAAGTAATTAAGCCTTCTTTGAATTTTGTAATTAGTTGATTTTGATTGGTTTGTAAATTTAACTGGTATAATTCGTTGCCGCTGGCAATAAATAAGAAATTGTTGTATTCAGCTATAGCCGTTGGTTTTGAATATGGTGCTAAACTGGGTAAATTAATTTGGGTGGTAGTTGGAATTACCCTAAGCCGGCCTAAACTATCAACTGTAGTATTGTTAAAAGTCCCTTCGTTAAAAGTTGCATAAGTGCCTTGGATGTATTGCTTTAATAGTCGATTATGAGGGTAGATCGAAGAATTGACTTCGGCTATAGCAGCTTGAATTGTGTTTTCTGTTTTTTTGGCCTCTTTAGCTTTGTCTTTATCGGCATTGTTTTTGCTTTCATCAGTATTAGTTAAAGAAGCCAGAATTTTAATACTAGAATTAAGGGTTGATGAACCAAGAATTTTATTGACTTCACTCGTAGAATAAGTAGATTGAGGTGGTTCCTGCGACTTGACAATATCTGGGAATAAATTCAAATTTTGAGCCAAATATTTATTGGGATTAACAACTTTTACGCTCAAGATATGATTACCCTGCAAAATGTACGGTTCTTCAACTTTAGCTTGAAGTTTGCTCTTTGAGACAAAAACTCCTTTTGAGTCAGTATTTGAAAAATACATAGAAAACCAAGTAGGTGGTGGATTTTCAAATAAAAAGTCGTTGATTTCAACAACTGGCCGTGGTAAAGCAATTACACCTGATAGGTAGTTATATTCATGATTAATAAATAGTTTTTTCAACAAATCATTCATATTTTGAGCTGGTGGTTCTTTGATTTCAAATTTACTTTCCAGAGCTTTAATACCTATGCCGTTACTAATTCCAATCAGTAAATCACCATCTGGAATATTCTGGGGAATTTTAAAACTAAGCTTTTGGATAAATTTTTCACCTAGGAAGGGTTTTATGACACATTTAACATTTAATTCAGCTCCTGGAGCAATTTCATTTTTATCTAGGTAGACTTCTTCAATTTGAGCTGTTTTACGTGCATCACAAATAGTTATGGTTAGATCTACTGAATCCAGTGTGGTAAGTTCAAAATCATTGACATAAATTTTAGAAGCAATTTTTTCAACAAAGGATCCAATCGGGTCACTAAGAACAGTTAGCTTTGAGCCTGAAGTTAAAGCCGCATGTTCAGGTACATTGCTGGCGAAACTTCCCGATTTGCTAAACTTACCATATTTGGCAATATTAAAATCACTGTTTATTGTGGCTACATATGCTTTATTGCTTTGATGGGTCGAGTCAATAGCCGACATTACACTTGCTGCCAGTAGCGAGGGTGTAAGATGAGGGTGATTTACAATATTAACATTAAAATTCTTGACCAAGTTTCTGGCTTCATCAACAACTTTAATATGGGTTTTAACCATTTTAGGCTGGTGATTTAAACTGCCACCAACTGACCAGGGTCGATCTGCCAAAATCGCACCAATTACATCAACCGGTGATGCTATTTTAACCGAAGCTACTAGATTAGAAACAACGGTGTGAATAAAGCTAGTAGCCATTGGGAAATCAACTGTTCCAGCTTGAAGAAATGGGTGGCCAAAAGCTACTACTTGACCTTTAAGTGCGGCAGTAACTGTTCCGGTAGCAGCTGAACTGAAATCACCGGTAGTTAATAAAACTGAAATTGAACTTCCTGGTAATGGAAGTTTATTTTCAGCAGTTGTTTCACTGCTAGCTAGAGACACTAATTTTTCTTGGCTTTGACCAAGTTTAGGATCCATTGCTCCACCAATGCCACTAGCTAAATCAATACCATAATGTTTAAAAACGTTGCTTAAATATTCCTGGGCTCGTACTGAATAACCTACTGTAGCAATAGGTGACAATAAAGATACGGTTTTAGCTTTATCATAATTTTGCGATATTTTCTTATTGTCATAATCATTATTGTTGTCATTGGTTTTAGAAATGGGGATATTTAAACTTATATTTTTAGGTTCAATAATAGCATCTAACATATCTTTGATTGGTGTAACCCCTACAACTGGCTCGGTTGAGAAATCGAATCCAAATGATACCGCGCCAATTAACTTCCCTTCAATATAAACAGGGGAGCCCGACATTCCCCGAATTAAATTGTTTTTATTGATATCAGCTCCCGACAATCTAACTAGAATTGCATCTGAGCCATTAAAAAAGTTTTTTAGCACCCCAATAACTGTTACCGGAAATTGTTTTATTTTATACCCTTGAAAAACGGTTAGACCATAACCAGTCTGACCAGCTTTGACTTTACTTACATCCAAGTTAGGAATTTCGGCAAGCCATTCTTTTAGTTCTTTTGAGTTATAATTATTAGCGTCTGAAATTTGTGGATAAAATATTAGATTTATAATTAATAATAAAAGTACGAGGAATAACTTATGCTGTTGATTTATTGATACCACTTATTGCCTGCTTATTAAAATATCCTGAAGCGTAAATAAAAATTATGTATATACAATATAGTATATATTTTGCTGGTTTGAATTTTTGATTTATAAAACTTGATAAATTTGATTTAATAATATATCATTATTATTCTAAAATATAATTAACCTAGTTTTTCTAATTAATTTTTGCATTTGGCATACTATAGGTACAAATTTTACATACTAATTTTTTTTGAGTAACCATTATTATGAAATCAACCACTTTATCTATTCTTCTGATGACAATTTGTCTGAATTTGATTCCAGTCTTAGCTCAACCAATTCAAGGCGGTATTCAAGAAAATCAGGCTAACGCAGTTCAGCCAAATTATGATTCACAATCATCTTTTCAAGGTAATGCTAATATGCAACCTTTACAGGGTAATGCTAATATGCAGCCTTTACAAGGCAATGTTAGCGTCAATTTACCCCCACAGTTTTTAGGGCAATGGTTAGTTCAGTCACAAAGAATTAAGGTAGAAGCCCAGCCTCAATTTCAGGCTGGGGCTAACAATGCCTTTGCCGTTAAACCACCAACCGCTATTTGGAATATTACTGGTTCTCAAGCAACTGGTTATCAATTTTCTTCCAACACTGGTGTTAATTGCCCTATTATAGTTGATAAAGCTACCCAGAATACAGCTTATATAAGATATCAACACCCTATTAACAACACTATGGCTCAAGAAGCCGTAGTATTAAACATTAATGCTACCGGAAATCAATTTGATGGTTTGGAGCGAATATCGATTATTAAACAAGGAATTAGTGAGCCCAGAGCTAAAGTGACCTATCAATTATTTGGTTCACGCAAATAAAGTTAAATATATTTTCAAATTAAGACTAAGCGCTTATAAATTAATATATAATCTAACCGTAATGTTATTAATTTTTGAGGAAAAATAAATGAGTAAACCAACATTGTCAATTAATGCTTTTGCAAATGCAGGTTTTAACTCTGCACCGAATATAGTACTTGTCATTATTTCAATGTTTTTGGTCTTATTTGCTGGTCAGACGCTAGGTCTGGCTTCACCGAATCAATCTAAACTCTTAATTGCAAAGAAGGTAAAAATGAAAGAAATCAATCCTATTGTTATTGTTGAAACTAATAAAGGTAATTTTAGTCTAGAAGTTTTCCAGGATAAAGCTCCTATCACCAGTAACAATTTTCTTGACTTAGTAAATAAAGGTTTTTATAATGGCCTGACTTTTCATCGTTTTGAACCGGGTTTTTGTATTCAGGGTGGAGATCCGGTAGGAAATGGTACGGGCAATTATGTTGATCCAACAACTAAACAAGCGCGCTATATTAATTTAGAAGTACGCCCTGATTTAAAACATAGTTCTGCTGGGGTTTTAGCTATGGCCAGAGCCAACGATCCTAATTCGGCCAGTTGTCAGTTCTATATAACCCTTGGACCGGCCTCATTTCTTGATATGCAATATGCGGTATTTGGTAAAGTTGTTAATGGCTTAAATGTTGTTCAGGCATTACGCAAAGGTGACGTAATGAAAAAGGTCTATGTTAACGACGAGAAAGCCAAGCATTAAAATCTAGACTGAATCAGTAATTTAATGATTTCAAACTAATGCTGTTAAATTAATAAACGAACTTAATTTAATAGGTAAAGGCTAATATTACAATTTAATAAATCGCCCTGACGTAATTGCCCCACCAGTGGCTCCCACTGCAATACCTAGCCCGAAAAGCATTAGATAAATTGGCGTTAGTCCGAATTCTAGGTTATTTGTTAGGCTTGGGGCTAAATAAGCCAGTTGAAGTTTTACATATTTTTCGCAATTAAGATTAACTATGGCAATAAGACCTGAAGCAATTAAAGCGCTAGAAGTTCCGTAGAGAATCCCTTGAAGGATAAATGGTCCTTTAATATAAAAATGACTAACCCCCATTAAACTTAGTATTTCAATTTCACGCTGTTTAGACTGGATAACTAGTTGAATGGTATTGCCAATTACAATAAGCGTAGCAGCACTCATCGCTAACATTACAAACAACCCGCCGATTTCCACAAAACGCCGAATTTGATTTATTATCCGGGCTACCTTTAAAGGGTATCGTACATTTTCCACTTCCTGCATAGCTTTAATAATTGGGGCTAGTTGTTCTACATAAGTTGGGCTTTTAAGTTTAATATGTAAAGTGTTGGGCAACGGATTGTCAACATAAGCTACACTAAAAGACTTACGCATTTTTTGCCAAGCTTCTTCCTTCGGAATAACTAAAACCTGCTCTACTCCTTTCATTGCGCCAATTTTTTGGGCTTCAGGATAAGGCTTGCATGAATCTTTTAAATAAACGGAAATTTCTAATTGCGACCCCCAGGAATTAACTAAAGTTTTTAAAGTTAAGGTTACTTGCATAATGAAGCCAAACAGAATTAAGGCTGTAGCTAAAATACTGATTACAAACCAGTTCGACCAGCCACTTTGTTTTAAACCAATTAAACTTTCAACAACTACCCGATAAATTATACGAAAAATACGCATATTAACTGTTTCCCTTTAATTCATAAACGCCACTATCCACATCAGTAACAATTTGTCCAGCGTTTAAAGCAATAACCCGTTTTCTTAAAGCATTGACAATAGGTTCATCGTGGGTAGCAATTAAAACAGTGGTTCCTCTTTGAGATATTTCGGCTAATAATTGAACAATTTCTAAAGAAGTAGTTGGATCAAGGTTCCCCGTTGGTTCATCGGCTAACAGAACCGGTGGTCCATTTACTATGGCTCGTGCAATACCAACGCGTTGTTGCTCGCCGCCAGAAAGTTCAGTAGGATAGGCATTTTTTTTACTTTCAATATTTACAACGCTAAGGGCGCTAATCACCCTCTTCTCAACATTTTTTTCATCTACACCTAAAGCTCTTAACACATAAGCAACATTGTTAAATACTGTTTGTTTAGGTAATAACTTATAATCTTGAAATATTATTCCTAATCTTCGTCTTAATCTAGGGACTTGATAAGTTGGCAATTTATTAAGATTCACGCCACCCATAAATATCTGACCCGAGTTGGGTAATTCTTCGCGATAAAGTAAACGCATCATAGTTGACTTGCCCGCACCTGATGGGCCGACCAGAAAGGCAAATTCACCTTTACCAATATGTAAATTTAAATTGCTGAGGGCTGGTCTGCCATTATAATCTTTGTTGACGTTTTGAAAAAGAATCACAAATGAACCTAATAATAATTAGTTTTTAAAAAAATTAAGGCAAGTTAAAATTTTACAATATACTTGTTCTCTTGAAAAGCCTAATAATTTAATTTAATTTTTAAGTTAAATTAAATTATTTTTTACTACTTTTCAACTGGTGATAATATTTCCAGTCAAATTTAATATTATTAATTTTAGTATCTGGTGCCAATTTTCTTAAATCACTTATTAACTGGCTTTTACATAAGTTTAATTCATAGGCTATCGTTGGATTCTCAACAACTACAATCACATTGCCACTTGGGTCTAAAGCCATTAATTGAGTGCAGTCTTTAAATTTATCATCAATTATGTCTGGCCAAATTTGCTGTAACTGATTTATTTTTAAAGAATTAGATAAATTTAAACTTTTAACCAAATTGGCTAAAACGGCCTCGATTTTAACTAAACCACCAATTCCGCGTGGCGTTTTATTAAATGAATGATTATGGTCTTGCTTGGTCATTGCCTAAAAGCTAATAGAGTTTTAATTTTTTTAAGAAAGCTATTTTTTTTTACATAACAGATATAATTAAATAATATACTTTAAAACACGTTTGAAATATTATAAGGTAAATAAAATGTCATCAGTAAAAACGTTTAATGAATTAAAAAACCGATTTAAAGCTGATGCTGCTCAAAATTTACAAGCTAATTATTTGTTAAATCTAACCGGAGAGAATGGCAGTGTTATCTTGTTGAAAATTAATAAAGGTGAACTCGATATATCCATTATTCAACCAACTCTGGAAAATAAAGATGACATTTTGAATGGAGCTGACTGTTGCATATCAGCTAGCCAAGAAGACTTTGAAAGCATCTTGGCTGGTCAAATGACCGCAGCTACGGCTGCTCTATCGGGCATTCTTTCAATAGAAGGGGAATTGTCATTGGCTTTACAATTATTACCAATTTTCTTTGAAGAACAAACTCAATTTATTTAAATTACTATACTTAATAGAGCCTTAAAAAAAATTGGTTTTCAGCATAAATTATTTTTCAAAATATTTTATTTGTCTTCTAGTTTTAACTTCATCATCAATAGATATATGAAAATTTATTTTAAGCTCAAATTAATATTACTTATTTTAACTTTACTGAATTTCACGCATTTTGCTTATAGTAAAAGTTGCCAGTTGTCAGTAAATAATTTAACCGCAAAAAGTTATGATCAGGCCATTGACATAATTAATGAATCAGTTAAGCCAACTTTAAGTCTGTGGCAAATTAAAACAAAAAATAATAGCTTGGCTAATATCTGTATTCTCTATTACGCTCAACCAGAATTTATCGTTAAGGCTTTTGTTAATGGACATACTAAACCGGTCAAAACGGTAGTGAGCGATACTAATGCAATGGTTGGTATTAATGGTGGGTATTTTAATTTAAATAATGGTAAAAGTGCAAGTTATATTTGTGCTCATAAACAAATCATTGCCGATCCTCATGACAATCCCGATTTGGTTAATAATCCTAAGCTTATGCCATATTTGACTCAAATTTTTGATCGCAGTGAAATTAGATTTATACAGACCTTCGACCGAACATATTTTACAATTTGTAAGCACAGTTATCCTTTCGAAAAAAACAGTAATTTACTTTGGTCGCTTCAGGCAGGCCCTCAACTTTTGCCTGATCTTACGTTAGAAGCTGAGGCCTTCGTCCGTATAAATTCCGATGGCACCAAAACAGATTCGATTGGCAGTAATGTTAATAAACCACGCAGTGCAATTGGACTAACGGCAAAGCAAAATTTAATATTAATTACCATTGCCGGTTCGAGTCAGTCACCTGGTTCAGTTGGTATAACATTACCAGATTTAACTCAAATATTTAAAGATTTAAAATGTATTCAGGCTCTTAATTTTGATGGTGGCACTTCGACAACAATGGTAGCAAAATTAAACAATGACAATATCGTTGACCTGTGTACTAAAATACCAGCAACTCTGATTAAATCAGGTTTAATTATTGTAAATAATGCTCATTATTAATCAAGCGTATCGATAGTCTCAACTAAATCGTGATTTTCGTTTTGATAATAATAGATTGATTGATTGACTCATTAAGAATTTATGTAAAATAGGAATACTTGAAGAACTTAAATAAGTAGGTAATAAAATATGCTTATAAAACGATTGTCAAGCCAAGAATTTAAAGACATTATAAATTATGCTTAATATAAATCTTAAATTTTTTAATGCTAATCCATTAATGTAAGTGCATTAGTTATATTATTAATTAAAAGTGAATTAATCAACAATAAATTTCTTAATAAGTGTAACATCATAGTATTTCAGATAAAATTTTTACTCGATTTAAGCTAAGTCAATGTTGATAAATTTTACGTTATTAATTTTGAATGATATGGAAAAACTTGGAGGTTTTAAAATGTTTAATAAAAAAAATATAGTTCTAGCTAGTTTAATTAGCTTAGTTGGTTCGCAAATTAATAGTTGTTTAGCTAACGAACAGGCTGGTAAAGCCATACTCAACACACCACTTACTCAAATAGCTATGGGGCCAGGTCATCATCCGTTTATGATGGGTAGTGAATGTCCAATGGCCGAAAAATTAAATTTAAGCGATGATCAATATAGTAAGCTTTGGCAGTTAAAAGATGAATTAAAAGATCAGCTTGAACCTAAAGAAGCTGAATTGCACGTTAACAAGCGCCATTTAATGATGGCTCTAACAGCTGATACCATTGATTCTACTAAGACCAAGGAACTTGAAGACAAGATATTAACCTTAAAAGCCGAAATGTGTAAATTGAAAATGGATCATAAAATTAAAGCAATGAATGTCCTTAATACAGATCAACGCAAAGAAGTTAATCATGCTATGTTTTGGAGTATGATGGGACCTGAAATGCATAAATGGGGTCATTAAAAGTCACGTTGTGAATTCTTTAAAATATTAAAATAATGATTTTAAGTGAAAAATTACCACAACTTAGTCTTGTTAATAATCATGATTTGATAAATAGTTTAAAATACCTGCTTGATTGTTTGGAAGAACCTAAAACAAGAAAGCAGGCTATTTTGTATTTACATGAATTTTATAATTCAGTGAAATCATTAGATTCAAACAATAAATTAAATTTATCAACCATTGAATTGTTAATAGATTATAACAATAATAGTTTAAAGTTATTTTTAAATGATGCTGTATTTACACCTGAAGATTGGGGTAAAACTTTTGCTGAAGGCTTACTTAAAAAAAATAGTATTTTTAATGATAAATCATTAGTTGAGCTGGGAACTGGAACAGGCTGGATTGCTATTTTATTGCTGAAAAATACTAATGTAAAAAAAATTATCGGGCTTGATATAAATTCCATTGCTGTATTACTAGCAAATTTGAATATTTGGCTCAACGGAACCAATGACAAGGGTGATATTATTTATCGCGATAATGGAGATAGTTTGATTGATGGTTTTAAAGCTTATAAATCAGATTTGTTAGCCTATCCGATTAAAGAAAATCTTTCATTTGACTTTGTGATTGGCTGTATCCCGCAAGTTATTCACCCATCAGCAAAAATATTAGATTTAGAAAATCCATCAAATAAAGATTTACTGGATCTATCGAATTATTGTTTTAAACAGGGTATTATTGAAGATTATTTTGGCTTGCCCTTGATTGCTCGTGCGATTGAGGAATCACAGCTAGTGTTAAATAAATCTGGCAAGGTTATTTTTGTAATTGGTGGTAGGCCAGGCCATGAAGTTATTGATCGAATGTTTAAGCAAAGGGGTTTTGATAATGAGGTTATTTGGTCAAGGCGAATACAACAAGCTGATGATACAAGTCTTGATTCGTTAATTGAGGTTGAAGAAAATCAAAATATTCGTTTTCATTTTTTTCTGTCTAGCGAATCTAATGAATCGATCTGTGCTGATACGGCAAAATTAATGCAGGCTAGGCATAAAAGTATTTATCATGATCTTACTGTATATCAGGCCTTACCAATCTATAATAATACATTGTTAAAATTTGTCAAATCATTAAATTCCATGGGAATGATTGCCTACCGTAATGAATTTGACTTTTCCAATATCAGTGAAGAATCACTTAAATTTTGCAATCATTTAATTGCTACGATAATTAATACCAAACAAATTCCCTATCCTCATGAATTTGGCAGTATTAAGCTAAGAGAAAATCTGTCCAGGTTTTTACTTAAATGTTGTAATTATCAAATTAATCCCGATAATTTATTTATTGGACCTCAACGTAAAATACTACTATCAATTATCCTTAAATTTTTAGCTGATTCAAAATCAACTGTTTTAATTTCTGATTCATTGGAAAAAACCTATTTACAGGAGTTGAAAATAAATAATTTTAAAATAATTCATGGTAATAATGAATTAAATGAATTAATTACGCTAGATAATTGTTTGAATCCTGATATGATTCTGATAAGCCCTAATGAATTTAATAACCCATCATCTTTAGCTTTAAATGTTCTTATTAATCAGGCTCTACAGCATCCGGATTCTATATATATAATTGATGATTCCAATAATTTTGAAATTAACTCGGATTTAAATTCAAATTTACTAATTAAGCTTTTAAATAACTATAAATTACCACCAAATATTATATTTATTTACGGTTTAATAAAAAGTATCGTGTCGCGTGAACTTGAATTAAGCTTTATCCTGAACTGTCCGAAAAACTGGCTGCGTCTTTTAGACATCGGATGCGAACTAACATACTCACGTATAGCTTATCCGATTCAACTATATTACGAATGGTTATTTGATGAAATTTTAGCCTTCCCTAATTTTACGGCTAAAAATCTGATATTGTCAGGAAATAATAATTTTCCGATTTCATCCAAGTTATATAATAAACTTGATCATGATGAAGTCTTTAAAGATAAAATTATAAGTCTTGATACAAACGATTTGATTCGTTTTGATTATGGGGAAAATGAGTTACCTGCGCCTGATTCTTTGATAAAATCACTATTGCTAAGTTTTTTAGATACAAAAACTGACACATCTCCAGAACTTGTCCGAAATTCAGTTAGCAGTTATTTCAAACATACCCGAAATCAGGATATAGATACCAATCAAATTCTGTTAGGTCAAGGCGTTTTTCCGCTTCTGGGTGGTTTAATTGCTGGCTTTAAAGAATTTCTCGGCCGTAAACCGATAATCGGTGTTCCATCTGGAACTTATGGAGTTATTTATCCTTTAATTCAATATCATGGTGGCATAGTTCAAGATATTGAAACAAGTGCTGATAATGGGTTCCTCTACCTGGATCCAACTACAACTTTAACAAAGCTTAAGCCTGATTTGTTATGGCTAACTCAACCAGCCAATCCTAGTGGATTTTATTATACCCCTAGTCAGATTAAAACAATTATAAATTATTGCCAGAATAATGATATTTATATATTGAGTGATGAAATATTTTTCTTGATGTCTTCACCAAGTCATAATATCTATCCTGGTAATGATTTTAGCTTTTTAAATTATCAGTCAACCTATGCTAATATATTTGTCTGTGATGGTCTGGCTAAAGCCTATGCTGCTGGGGGCATTCGCTTTGGTTTTATGACTACGCCAAACACTAGATGGCGTGATCTTATTAGCCGTTATGTTGATATGCCACCACTTACTACTTTGAAATGTGCCAATGATTTTTACTGCCAGTTTGATAATTGTCTTGAGCCAAATTCGCCTTTGTTAAGCTATTTGCTTAACAGTCAAAATATTCTTGAACTGCGGCGCAATCAGCTTTTAGATTTATTGATGCCTCATGGATTAACACCTAATCCGGATCAGCCTCGTGGTGGTTTATTTATTCAAGCTAAATTTGAGGAAAACTGGGTTGAAATTGCTCAAAAATACAAGGTGTTATTAAATTCTGATCGCTGGAGTAAAACTAAAGGCTACCAACGAATTTGTTTTAGTACTACTCAGCGTAAATTTGATCTAGGTATTAAACAATTAAGACGGGCTATTAAAGATCTATATGGCTCAAACTAAGCAATTTGACAAATCACTTTTGCAAAGTAAGCGAAATAATCTTATCACCAATAGCTAAATGATTAACTACATCCATACCTGATACTACGCCACCAAACACTGAATATTTATTATCTAACGATGGTTGTGCTGCAAGCGTAATATAGAACTGGCAACTAGAAGAATTAAGATCGTTGCCCATGCGTGCCATAGCTACTACACCAGGAGCATTATGCTTTAAAACAGGGTTGGTTTCAAGTGCTATCATACGTACTTTTTTTGTGGCTGGATCAATATACATTCCGGTACCATTACCATTAGGACAACCGCCTTGAACTACAAAACCTGGAACCAGCCGATGAAAGGTTAAGCCGTTATAAAAACCACGATTAATTAAATCAATAAAATTAGCAACGGTTTTTGGTGCATATTTTTGAAACAGTCTTATATTTATTGTTCCCTTATTGGTGACCAATACTGCTATTGGATCAATTTCATTAGTTGGGCTGACATTATTGCCTAAAGTTTTAGCGGTCATTTTCATTTGTGCAACTGGTTTGGTTGAGTTGGAATTAGAAATAGTAATTTCCGGAGGTATAGAATCATCGGCTATTTGTGCTTTAATTGGTGCAATTAGTCCATAAAAAATAAGAATTAGCGTAATTAATTTAAGCATGAATGATTTCAATTGGTAGTAAAAGGTGCGATTTTTCAAGAGGTAAATCCGTAATTATGGTCCAGTTATTATGATAATGGAGTTGAGATAGTGGCAAATCATTATTTACATAGCCTGATAAAAATTTATTTAATGTTGTTGTTTTTGACTTTCCGCTGATTAATACAATTATAGCTGAACTAGCTAAAATTGTATTAAGGCCTACCGATATTGCTTTTTTAGGAATGGTACTTCCTTGGGCAAAAGCTTTACGATTAGCTAAACGTGTCGATTCCGATAGCCAAAGGCTGTGAGTATAGCTTGATAGCGGTGTATGAGGCTCATTAAAAGCAATATGACCATTTTCACCCACGCCTAAAATAGTTAAATCTAATCCACCTAAACTACTAATTAAATTATCATAGTCAGGATTTGTAACGGGATTAAAAAGCTTTTGCGGATTTAGTTTAATTGATTTATAAAAATATTGCCATAAATAATTAGCAAAAGTATGTTCTAAATCAACATCCAAGTATTCATCAAGAGCAAAAAAATTAACTTGAGACCAGTCCAGATTTTGTTTATGACTTTCGGTAACTAGTATTTCATACATTAATTTCGGACTATTACCAGTTGGTAAAGCTAGATTAAATTTAAAATTATTAACGATTAAGTTCTGAATTACTATATTTGCAGCCAGGCAACTTAAATCATGATAATTTTTTGCTAAGATTAATTTACAAGACAACCGTGGTTACCAAAAGACCGTATTAATAAAAAATAAGAATAAATCAGTTAACTTTAAATTTACTATTTTTTTGCAATAAACCTTATACTAATATTAAAAATTGCAATAAAATATAACGAATGGATGAAACCGCCAACTATGAATTTTTACAATTTTCTTAAATTATTGTTAATCTTTGTCTGTTTTATGAACCAACAAGTTCTGGGTCAAAGTCTAGCGCAATCCTTAGGCAATGAGAATTTTGGTAAAAAGTCCCGTTTTTCTTATCGTTTAGCCCAAAATTTATCCAATACTTTGATGAATGGAGGCAGTCTTGAGGAATTACAACCGGTTAATGGTCTTCATTTGACCCCGGGTCTCAATCGCAGTGCTAAAGCTGCCATTGAGCCATATAATCCTGGTGAACCGATGATAAATATGAAATTGGTCCGTTGGCTAAAAAATTCGATGCCTATAGCCATCTGGATTAGTCCGGGTTTAATGTTACCTAGTGTGCCTTTTGATGAAATCCCCAATACTAGATGCGATTTGGTTTACCAAATGATTAAAACTAACCCTAAAAATCCCTTTGCTACATTAAGTCAAGCGCCAAATTGGACTGAAAGTACTAATGAACAAGTGGCTAATGGCATCGAGCAGTGGCGGGAGTTTGAAAAAGAAGGTTTGTTTCAATTTGGTTTTACCGATAACCCAGCTGATGCCCAGGTATTAATTTTCTTTACCGACATTTTTAAAGATGCTAGTGGTCCGGGTGGAGTTGCTGCTGGAGGCATAACCACTGCTAAAATTTTTCCTCAAGACAAACTCCATTTGGTTCATAAAATGCCGGTTATTATTGAATTATCTACAGTAGTAAATTGTGAACCGGAAAAAATGCAGGCTAGTAGCGCCCATGAATTTGGTCATGCTTTAGGCATTAAGGCGCATAGTCCTTATCGAGAAGATTTAATGTATGTTGATCGAGTCGTTAATAATTTGTCACCAGCCGATAAGGCTACGATTCGTTATTTGTATCACACTAATACCGATTATGTTATGTATTAAGGGTTGGGATCTAAATAATGTTTTTTTAACTATATTTGGAAGAATAACGTCAAGCTAAATATCAATGCTAAAACGTAAGATTAATATTGATATTATGCCAACGATTTATCTTCTTGTTTTTCAATTAATTTTAAAATTTCTTGGGTTAAATATAAAAATTCAGCTAGCCCTGTGCGATTTTTGGCTGATACAATAACGGGATTTGGTGTTTGGATACTTAAAAAATGCAGATCTTCATCTCTTACTAAATCAGCTTTGTTTAAGACGGTAATCATTGGTTTATCTATGATACCAATATCGCTTAAGACATCATAAACACTGCCAATTTGTTCTAAAGCATTTGGATGGCTAGCATCCACTACTACCACTAAAATATGTGCCTGGGCTATTTCTTCAAGTGTAGCTTTAAACGCTGTAACCAGAGACGTAGGTAATTTTTTGATAAAACCAACGGTATCAGCGATGAGAATTTTGTCACCATTAGGTAAAATGGCTCTTCTCGTTAATGGGTCAAGTGTAGCGAATAATTTGTTTTCGACAAAAGCACTCGCTTTAGTCAAGGCATTAAGCAAGGTTGATTTTCCTGAATTGGTGTAACCCGTTAAGGCAATAAGCGGTGTATTAGAACTTATGCGTTTATTTCTTTGCACTTGGCGGTTTTTAGCTATTTGATTGGCTTCTTTACGCAAAATATCAATTCGTTTCCGTAAAACCCGGCGATCGACTTCTAATTTGGTTTCACCAGGACCTCTAGTACCAATACCACCACCAAGGCGGCTTAACGATTGCCTGGAGCCAGTTAACCTGGGTAGTAAATATTCTAATTGAGCAAGTTCAACTTGTAGTTTGCCTTCCTTCGTCTGAGCCCTTTGGGCAAAAATATCTAAAATTAATTCAGTTCGATCTAAAACTTTTATTCCTAAAAATTCTTCGATATTAATTTGCTGATTAGCATTTAATTCATGATCAAAAATAACTAGATTGGCTTGATTTTCTTGGACCAGAACGGATAATTCCTGAATTTTACCCGATCCAAGAAAATATTTAGGATCTGGTTTACCGCGACTTTGCACTAGTCGGTTCGCTACGCTGGCTCCAGCTGTTTTGGCTAATTGAGATAATTCATCTAAATCATCTTCTACTTCCCATTCATTTAGGCCTTCGGTAATAAGACCAACTAATACCGCTCTTTCATTATTGTTTACCTGGTCAATACTATTAGGCTGGTAATTTTGAAATTCTTCTTCAAGGGCTAAAATCAAATCTTCAAAATTTTGTTTAAGACATTGTCGAACTGTATATGATGGTGAAACTTTCCATAAATTACCCAATAAATCACGGTTGGGTAATAAATGAACGTAATTTACGCGATCAGCATAAAGTCCATGTTGTCCAAATCTTTTACTAAAAGTATTATTAGGATTAACTTCAATTTGTACCAATAAATCTAAACGGTTTTTTACTAAGCATAATAAATTCTCGCGTTTAATTTTGACTTCATCATTACTATTTTTATCGCTAGGATTAATTTTTACCTGGCTATCCTTATAATTACAGGTATAGATAATGCGATGACCACATAAATTACTGATGCCAGTGCGAAATTTTTTTAATTCAGGTAATTCAACATCACTTGGTTCACCAACGGTTAAACTGATAAATTTACCTTGACGATTTACCACCAATGATAGTGGGTAATTTAATTCAAATGATAATTTAGCCATGGCATCAGCGGTTTCTAAATCAAGAATTTCATCGCTAGAAAAGCGATTTTGCAATAAACTTTTTAAGGCTTTAACCTTAGACTGTTTGATTCCGGGATATTTGGCTGTATTTAGTTTGGCGTGCAAATTATAACCTATTACTTGTGATGAACTAAAAATAAAATATTCATTGCTTATTAGTATTTAAGAAGAGCATTTGTATTTTTTTTAAGGCAACTTCTAACCATTGATTGTTTTTTTCTAATATTTTAATATTAAGACTTAAACTAGCTGTACGAATTTTTTGCAAATCGGCATTACCATTTTTTTCTTGGAGAATTACTAAGAGTTTGTTTAATGTTTCTGTGGCATTATCTATATCATTATTTAAATAATAGGCATAAGCTAGTTTATATAAACAAATATATTGATTGTAACTAGCTTCATCTGATACCAAATTTGTCCAGGCATGGTAGGCTAACAAATAATCTTGAATAGACTGTTTTGGTTGGGATAATTTAAGATAATAATCAGCAGCCTCTGAATAACAGATAGCTTCTTGGAGAATATAATCATTCAATTCATCAAGTTCTTGGTCGGTTTTTCCGGGTAGGCCTGAATATATTTGAGCAGCACTGCTAAAATCTTTAACTATTTTGATGATTTTAGCATTATCGTTTGCATTGTTATCCTTTATTTCATTAATTAATAGTGTAGCTTCACGGCCATTCATATTAGCTAAATCAATTAAGCTTTGCGTTAAAATTATATCACGCCGACGTTTAGTTGCGGTTATTTTTATACCTTCAATTAACTTTTGATATTCTTCTCGAGCCTTAGCAAATTCATTTAGTTGATCAAGGCAAAATGCATAATGTAAATGACATTGCACGGTGGGCGCAGCATCTTTACCATGAATTTTATTGGCTAAAATAATTGCATCCTTATAAATATTACCAGCCTGTCGGTACTTACCTTCTTCCAATAACCTTTGCGCCGAACTAGTTAATTCTTGAAAAGCAATAACAGGGTTGTAATAGCCACCATTAATATCATATTTTTGCGGATCGTTTACATTTGAAGGTGCTAGAAATGAGCGCATAAAGTTCTTTTGCTCAGTAATGGATGTTTCTGATAATTTACTTTGTTTAATTTCATTAGTAGGGAAATATTTATTTAAGTCAAAATTCCAGTTAATTTGTGATTTATCCATTATTTTACTGGCTTGATAATTAGTAAAAATTAAAACGGCCAAGACTGAAGTGATGGTAAAAATCAAAATATATAAAAAAATGTTTTCCCGTAAAGAAAATTTAAGGCGACGGAAATAATGAATTTTAATTTCATTAATTATTTTGGTAAAAAACCCCAAGAAATCATTTTGGGATTCTTTAATTTCATTTAATTCTTTAAATATAGTTTTAGCATCACTATAACGCATACTAGGTTCTTTGGCTAAACATTTCATAATTAAAGCTTCTAACTTATCGGGAATTTTAATTTTCGGATTAGCAATTTCAAGACGTTGGGGAAATTCATTCAGATGAGCATACATGCTTTCCACAAGATTATTGACTTTATAAGGGGTTCGGCCTGTTAGTGTTTCATACATCAGACAGCCAAAAGAATAGATATCACTACGACCATCTAATTTATCACCACGGCATTGTTCGGGTGACATATATAATGGTGAACCAAATATTTCGCCAGTTTTAGTTAATTTCATTGATTCTTCGTCTTGGTTGACGAGAATTTTGGCAATACCAAAATCGGCCAGTTTTACTAATTCACTGCCATCATCAGTTATCATAATTAAAATAT
Source organism: bacterium (assembly GCA_021815785.1). GTDB lineage: Bacteria > Cyanobacteriota > Vampirovibrionia > Obscuribacterales > JAKAZS01 > JAKAZS01. The sequence goes on along the minus strand of JAKAZS010000050.1, from coordinate 2,026 downwards.
TGCTAGGTTTAAGATCGCGATGAACAACATTATTTTCATGAGCATGATTTAAGGCACTTGCAATTTGTTTAAATAAATTTAGGGCGCGATCAGTTTTTAAATATTTCTCTTCTTTAAGTATTTGACTTAGGGATTTTCCTTCAACAAAGTCTAAAACCAAATAAGGAAAACCTTGACTGGCTATATTTAAATTGTAAATATTGATAATATTTGGATGAGAAAGGCTAGCAGATGTTTTACCTTCTTGTTGAAAACGGCGAAAAATATCCTTATTTGACATTAACTGTGGCAGTAAGATTTTTATGGCAACGGTTTTGTTTAATAATTCCTGTTTACCTTTATAAACTAAACACATACCTCCAGCACCAATAAATTCAATAATTTTATACGTGTCATTTAAAGTTAAGTTAATTATTTTTAAAGGATCGTTATCATTTAAATTACTTGACGAATTGGTTCGATCCTCATTGAAACTGAAGTCATTGGCATCAAGCTGAGAGTTTGTAAAAGTCATTTATAATCAAGAAAAAAATAACAAAACATTAATGTTTTAAAATCGCTATGCAATAGCATATAATTATAATCTAGTTTAAGGATTTATATAAGATGAAGCTAATTATAAAGTTTAAATTTAACTTATTTATAGTTCTAGTGACCAGTGTTAATTTATTTCCCGTTTTTGCGCTGGAACGTATTACGCCAACAACGCCAGCAATTAATCCTTTGCCCAGTGATTCGAGTAATGATGAAAATAGTATTGCTAAAGAAGAAACAACCCAAAAGTCTAAGCCTAAAGTAAAATTTTTTCCTTATGTAACGTCAGTGGTAACTTGCACTGTCGTAGGTACTCCGGTAGCGCTAGTGCGTCATACCGTAGATGAAATTAAACAGGGTGAAGTTGATTTAGTTGGCAAGTATAATAATATTATTTTTAAAATTATTGCCACAGGTATAAGCACACCTTATGGATTACTTAGTGGCTTTATGCAGTCTCCATTCTGGGGTATTCGCAATAGTGTAAAATATAGCAAAGATACGCCGTTTTCTAAAGAAGCCATGGGTTTAGGCAAATTGTAAAATGCATATAATAAGTTAACATAATGTCTTGAAAATGTTAACTTAAACAAATCCTGATTTAATTAAATGCACTTAGATCGTAATTTTTTGTTAGGCAAGGCTTATGCAATACCGCCATATATTTTAGGTTTAACTTTAAATCGCCAATTACCGAATGGAGACATTTTAAGTTATCAAATTATTGAAGTAGAGGCCTATTCTACAGATGATCAAGCCTGTTGGTAAACAGTTCTGGCTAGCACTTGGCAAGTTGATAAAATTTGGGCGATAAGGGATTCGAACCCCCGACCTTCACGGTGTGATCGTGCTGCGCTACCAACTGCGCCAATCGCCCATATTTAAGCATTTTAACATAATTGATAGGAGAAAAAATTAAACCTTAACCTTCGTTAATTGAGTTACAATTAATTCCGCAAAGTCTTGAGCAGATTGTGGTCCATTAGCCGTAATAAAATTATGGTCTTGGATAACTGGCTTGTCCTCGTATTTAACGCCATGATCAATTAAAATTTTTATGGCGTCTTCGCTTGGCCAAACAGTTGCGCAAATACCTGATAAAATCCCTGCATTAGCAAGACACACTGTTGATAGGCAAATTGCACAAATGAGTTTTTTATCCAGGTGCATAGTTTTAAGCAAATTATGTAAGGCTTCATCATTCCATAAAAAGGTTGGTGACCCCATTCCACCAACAACGATAATGGCCATTAATTCATCGGCTTGGAGATCTTTAATTAAACATTGGGTTTGAACGCTATAACCAAGCATACCTTTAGCCTGGGTTATTTGGGTTGAAGCAATTATGGTTTTAATATTGTTATTGTTCAAAGCCTGATATGGTGATTTAAACTCTTCATCACGAAAATCTTGGGGTGCAATAACTATTGCTACGGATTTATTTCTGGTTGAATTCATGATTAATATCCTCACTATGATTTCTTAGTTTAAT